>NZ_AFGF01000023.1 GCF_000219125.1 Acetonema longum DSM 6540 | reverse complement strand
CTACGGGATATGATCGACAAGCTGCCGGACGCCAATCACCAGGATATTTTTTGGACGATTCGCCAACTGGTGAAGCGCCGGGATGCTCTTGTGAAAGGGACTACCATGCTGCAAAACCAACTACATGGGCAGTTGATGTATCATTATCCGAGTTACCGGAAGTTCTTTTGCTTGGTGAACAGCAAGACGGCGCTCTATTTCTGGGAGACGTACCCTTCGCCGAAACACTTGCAAGCCGTTACCGCCGAAACCCTTGCCGATGGGCTGCGGAGTGTCAGCCGCAATGCTTGTTCGATGGAAAAGGCGCAGACGATTCTTGACCTGGTGGCTGCCGATGGGGATACTCACCGAGAATTCCAACCCGAACGGGACTTTATTGTCAAAAGCATCATTCATGAACTTCGCTACAAACAGCAGGCCATTGAAGGAATCGACGGGGAGTTAAAAAACCTCCTGCCTTTGACTGACTACAAACTGGATACTATGCCGGGAATTAACTTAAATACCGCCAGCCACATCATTTCTGAGATCGGCGACATTAACCGCTTCCCCACTTCGGATAAGCTGGCCCGCTTTGCAGGCATCGCTCCTGTTTTGTTTTCCTCTGCTGGCAAAGGCAAAGAGCAGCGCAGTCGGCAGGGAAACCGGGTATTGCATGGTATCTTCTATTTTCTCGCTGTCCAGCTTGTCCAGGTTTCCAAAGGCGGTAAGCCGCGACACCCGGTGTTTCACACTTATTTTCTCCGCAGAATCCGGGAGGGAAAGACCAAGCCCCAGGCTTTAGTCTGCATTATGCGCCGGGCAGTTCGGATAATTTACGGGATGATGAAAACGAAGTCCGAATATCGCCCTTATGAGACGGATTAGGCAGTCTGTTTTGTTCTGTAGTAACTTGTGATAAAATGGAAATAGCCATAGCTTGTTTGCTCCTGTCTTTTTTTCCAGTAAAGAAGAGGGATTATAAAATTTAATCTCTACTGCTTCTTTGCTGAGGGGCCGGCTAAGTCTGGATTGACTGAACCAATATTGTCGAAAGGGGGAAAGCCAAGAGGTCATTATGAAAAACCAGACATTAATGACCCCCGACCGATCACACGACAAAACGAAACCGCAGATATTCTTGCCAAAAATGGTTACGATATAGAGATGTTGCCTAATAACTCAAAAGCAGGCAATGGATACGGTATTAAACCAGAATCCAACCCCGATTTATTAGTAAACGGAAAGGCATTTGACGTTTATTCACCAGATACATTAAATGTTAGGAACATTTGGAGCACTGTAAAAGGTAAAACAGAAGAACAAGCTGGTCGGATTGTTTTGAATTTGGAAGATTATAAAGGATCAATGGATAGTCTGCAAGTACAATTTAGAGACTGGAAAATTGATGGATTAGAAGAGTTGCTTATAATTAAAGAGGGGAAAATTGGTAGATTAATCTGATAAGTTAGGACTGAGTGGATGATATATGTTTTGTATGTAGGTACAGAATGTAGTTTTGATGAATTTAAGGAAACTATCCAAAAAAATTGGCTTAATAGTGGAGATTTATTAAGAGAATCAGATCAAGAATTAGCGATTTCTTGTGATAGTTTTACTATTAAGGCAAAAAAAGGTGGACAAGAGATTGTATTTGCCAAGGAAGATTATTGTTTAGAACTTAATTACCAATGCTGGTTTGATGTTTACCATGCACATAGCAATTGGCTAAATGATTTAATGCGCTTTGTTGGTAAACTATTACGAAACCTTGAAGGCGATGCTGTTTTGCTTTCAAATGGAGATAAACCAATTCTTATGCGTAAGGAAAATAAGGTTATTGTTGCGGATGAAAAAATTAATCATACTAAAAAATTTCCATTTCATGAACTTGGTTTAAGTTATCAAGCGGGAAAGCTGGAATTTGATTGATCAAGAAATATGAAGAATGAAAAACCAAATAGCAAG
>NZ_AFGF01000022.1 GCF_000219125.1 Acetonema longum DSM 6540 | reverse complement strand
TCAGAGGCACACAATACCGCCGTGTTTTCTGTTTGTCAACTATTTTTTTATTTTTTTGGCTTTACTCGCCTAACGCAGAAAATCATGTTTCTTAATGTTCAGGTTGTAGCAAACCCTGATTGTTTAACAATATAAAAACCAACGCCATACTATTTTGTATGTTGTTGGTTTTTCTTTGAAATAATTTGTATGAGTATTTCGGCCCATCCGGACAGCTTGCCGAGTGAAACAATCACTGCTACTCTTTATTCAGATTGAGTAAAGGGGGCTCACGATGAGGAGGTTAGATATGCTGAAAACAAGAGAAATACTCCGATTAAAGCATGAAGTAGGACTCTCTCTCAGAGAAATCGCTGCATCTTACCACTGTGGCAAAACAACTGTATCAGAAGTGTTGGAACAGGGCCGAAAAAGCCGGCCTGCCCTGGCCGGCCAACCTCACTGACAAACAAGTAATGTCTCCGCTCTATCCACCGGTTGAAAATCGAAAGACCCTCCCGAACCTGACTGGGAATACATTTTTTATGAAATGGAAAAGAAAAGCGTCACCCGGATGCTTCTCTGGGGGGAATATAAAGAAAAACACCCCGACGGTATCATGTATACTCAATTTTGCGAACGCTATCGAAACTTTAAAAAGGCAAATTAGATCATCCTGTACATCGATCATAAAGCCGGGGAAGAAGTCCAAGTGGACTGGGCTGGTCAAAAAATGTCTTATGTAGAACGTGAGACAGGCGAGAGCCATCCGGCTTATCTCTTCGTCGCTATTTGCCCGCAGTGCCTATCCGTTTGTCCATGCCTATGGCGACATTGAAACTGGCCAGTTGGATTGACGCTCATATAAAAGCCTATGAATATTTTGACGGCGTTTCCAAGATCACCGTACCTGATAACACTAAGACCGCCGTCATGACCCCAGACCGGGTAGACCCTATACAGTCAAATTAATCGACAAGGGTCCGAATGTTGCCGGAACGGTGTCCGGATTTTTTTCGGTTTCGCCGTCCGGATGCGCCAGTATATGCATTTATATACTTTATTTTTGTATAGCAAACGATAAATGTAGTTTTTCTTGTTTGTATCACACTTGATGGGTTCATTAACATTAAGTTAATCGAGTAATAACATGCTTCGGAGTATCTTTTTTTCAATACCAATTTTATATAATCAACCGTTCTTTATTAATTCTAAATTGGAGAGATCGGTATATCTTGGTCGCTTTCTTCCTGTGGCCGGTATTGACTCAACGGATATTTTTTATATTTTGTCAAAGATTTCAACTTAACACGTTTCAATGGTTTTTGTTGAGATATTATCTTAGACACGTTTACAAGCCCTAATAATAGAAGGAATTGCCCGATTATGCACTGGAGAAAAATGAATACTTGAGCATCCCTATTAATAGGCCCGAGATTCCCAATCCCAAAAGTAGTTTGGGTACTTGCACTTAGGAATAACATATCTAGATAAATCTGAAATTTGTTCTCAGGCAAAAATCGAACTACCTGCCTGAAAGGTGTAACTTTGACTAAATCAGCCTTGGCATCTACAGTAGGTGTAATGGACGATATAATCACCTCGGAATATCCATAATTTCTATTTGCGTTAATATTCACAAACAGATCAAGGTCTTGCCACATTTTTCTTGATATTCCACTAAAGGCAGGTTGATAAGTGGTCTTAATCGTTCCAGCCTTTATCTCCTGCAATAGTGCTGGATTGTCATAGGCCTGGAAACTTTCTGAGGCCCACCGAAAATCTGCAATAAATTGAAGGTTCATATATATTAGCCCAAACAATAACAAGTTATAAAAGTAGCAGACTACCAATTGGATAACCTTTTTTCTCAGCTCTCCAATCATAATAAGAACAACAAAAAAACGAGCAAAAACACTTGCTAGCCCAAATCCAAATGAAAGAACGGCAATTAGTAGAGAAACAAGCACAATAATTCCATCAATACGCCCAACAATAGGTTTGACTAATTCCTGAAATCGTAATGGCAAGTCAAAAAGAAATTTATGTTCGCCATTAAAGTACAAATCAAAAAAATACGCAGTAACATCAGGGAGTATATACATCCAAAGTGGTATTCCACAAAATATTATCATCGTTAATACTTCATGCTTAGCAGTAAATTCGTCGATTCGATTGACTATTTTAATCATTAATTGTAATATTGCTTCTGAATGATAATAAAACGATAAAAGAAGAAGTATCAAACCAATAAGAAAACTATTTTCAGCAAATTGAACCACAAATTGCCCTCCTTAAGTTTGTAATTTTATAAAACATGTTATCATCTTACTAATAGGAGTACAACATACTGCTTCTTTTAAAAGGTAATATTCTCTCCTATATTTAATTTTGTACATCAGATTGTAGCAGGCAAGTAAAGCCAAAAAAATAAAAAAATAGTTGACAAACAGAAAACACGGCGGTAATTTCTACGCG
>NZ_AFGF01000021.1 GCF_000219125.1 Acetonema longum DSM 6540 | reverse complement strand
TTTTGTCATGCTCGCACAATCACACTTTGACTAATCCCTGGCAATCTGGCTCGTCGATATCCCTGTTATATTTTTAATTGGCCGATGAACCTCTCCCTGCTTTTCTTTGGTTGTCGGCCTTTTCGGGGTATGGTTATCACCTTTACTTTTGAGGATATCATTTTATCGGCTGCTCGTCAACAGAACCGTCCCCTTGAGTCTTAAGGTTGAGGTAGGCGTGGATTTAATCTAAAGAGCCAGCAGGACCGGGAGACTTATACGGAGAAGAATGAGTCAACTAGTGACAGTATGGGTATTGGTGCTGGCGTGACGGGGAATGCAGGACACACTTTGACCGATCCTCGTCAATCTGGCAATCAGCCTCGTTGATATCCCTGTTATATTTTTATTTTCCGATGAATTTCTTCCCGTTTTTCTTTTGGTTGTCGGGCTTTTCGGGGATGGTTATCACCTCTATTTTTGAGGGATATCATTCGTCAACAGAACCGTCCCTACGAGTCAATTTTTGAGGGATATCATTCGTCAACAGAACCGTCCCTACGAGTCAACGTCCCTACGAGTCAAGAAAGGGGGATAACCTAGGAGACGCGGCTCAGGGGCTGACTAAAACTGAATCTACAAGTTGGAAAGGATTTAGTGATGGTAAGCTTAAATCCCATTACGAAAAACATGTAGTGGAAGGAAATGAATTTGGGAATATTACACAGAATGAATATTTTAAAAAAGCGAAAGAGTTTGCAGCAGAATCCAATCCAAATTTTCAAGAAACTAAAGTGGGCAACTTTAATATTAAATATGATCCAGAAACTCGACGGGTATTTATCGGGCATGAAAAAAATCGTGAAATTGGAACCTTTTACAAGGCTGACGCTCGAGATGCAGATCCTTTTCAGGCAGCAGTCGATTTGGCAAAACAATTAAGTGGTAAATGACGAGGTGATGAATATTGAATAGATATGACGCAATATTACTAATTTCTAAAGATGAAGTCATGAAATTAGACAGAGGAGAGCGGGAGTCAATAATATTAAACTGGTGGGGAATTGATAATGAGAATCCTATGTTTGACAGATTACCTTGGGAATTGCAACAGGAGATAGTTAATGAAGAAGAACCACTTGCGGATATTATGGATAAGAAGTACGATCACTTACTCATTGAAGCTATAATGACAGAATTTGTTGGTGTAAGAAATGATTATCTATCTAAAAGAGCCTCCCAAATACTAAATAAAGAGATGAGAGTTGAAGGAGAAGCTGAAATACTATTTGCCTGTCCATGTTGTCAATATCAAACGTTAGAAGAACGTGGGCAATATTACATTTGCCCAGTATGTTTTTGGGAAGATGATGGTAATAATCAGGCTGAAAGGTATAGTGGCCCTAATCATATGACTCTTCAAGAGGGAAAAAACAATTTTAGCAAGTTTGGTGCAGTAACAGAATCACTAGCCAAGAGTATAAAGTTAGACGTAAAGCATCGCTATTCTAAAATCGGTTGACAAAGTCTAACAGGTCGGATCAAGTTGACGCTGAGGACGATCACTGTTTGACACCTATCTTAAAACGGAAAACAAACAGCGGAGCAGCGGACAAAAGTAAGTTCGTTGCTCTGCTGTTTATTAAAAAAAAACAAATGGATACGGGAACAGGGAAAACCGGGATATTAGGACGATAAACGCGTCCTGCGGATCACCC
>NZ_AFGF01000020.1 GCF_000219125.1 Acetonema longum DSM 6540 | reverse complement strand
TGAATGGTGATATTTTGGGCAAGAAGGTCAATGCCGGCGCCTCCCAGGATGTCGGAGCCGCTGATGGTGGCGTCTTGGCCGGCCAGGAGGGTGAGTGTGCCGTTCTGGGAGCCGACGATGCTTTCGACTTGGCTGACGCTGGTTTCGTCGGTGGTGGTTTTGAGGCTGGTGGTGCCGGCGGAGAGGCTGAACCCACCTTGGAAGGAGGCGGTGAGGCCGGAGGTTTTTTCATAGGTGTAGCGCTGGTTGGTCATGGTGTCCTGGGCGCTGAGGATGTTGAGGTTGTTTTTGGCTGAGAGGGCGACATCGCCGGTTCCGGCAACGGAGCTGCCGCTGACGGTCAGGTCTCGGCCGGCGTTGATGGCGACGGTATCGCCGGAGACGAGGCTGCCTGAGGCGGTGGTGATGGCGGTGTGCTGGTTGTCGATTTTGACTTTGGAGGATAGGGCGCCGCGTTTTTTGGAGGAGTAGGTGGTGTCGATGGTCAGGGTGTCTTGGGCGCTGGTGATCTGGACGTCGTTGGCGGCGTTGAGTTGCACGGCGCCGCTGGCCGCCACCATGCTTCCCTGGATGGTGAGGTCTTTGCCGCTGGTGATTTGGAGGGTGGGTTTGGGCTCGGTGTCTTCTGTATTTCCGTTGGAAGCCGCACCGGCTTGGATGATGCTGCCGATGGCGTTGTTCTCTACTGTGCGCTTGGTTTTAACCGTGGTTTTGGAGGAGAAGGTCCGTTTCTTGGTCTTTTTGGTTTCGGTATAGGTTTCATGGCGTTCCGAGGCGGCTTTGATATCGATGTTGTTGTCGGCGGCAATGGCGATGTTGCCTTGGCCGGTCTGTACGGCGCTGCCTTCGATGGTGACATTGCCGCGGTTGGCGCTGGTGTTGGGGTTTGGGTCGTCGAGCTGGACGGCGGCAATCGTGATGTTTCCACCGGCGGCCAGCTGAGAGCCGACAACGGATTCGTCATCGGTTTTGGTGTAGGTGTAGTTTTTGCGGCTGCCTTTTTTGGTATCCTCCGTGACCCGGTCTTTGACGGCGGCGACGGTGATGTTGCCGCCGGCGGCGAGGGTCAGGTCGTTTTGGGCCGCAAGGTTGGCGCCGCGCAGGGTGAGGTCGTTTTGGGCCACCAGGGTGGCATTTCCTCCGGCCTGGATGTTGCTTTGCAGGTTGGTGATGGTTTGGCTGTGGTGGGAATATTTTTTCTTGTTTTCTGCGCTGGATTGTTTTTGTTGGGCGGCGTTGACGGCCAGATTCCTGCCGGCCTGCAGCGCCAGGTCTTGGCCGGCTGTGAGGTTGGCTCCCTGCAGGGTGAGGTCGTTTTGGGCTGCCAGGGTGGCATTTCCTCCGGCCTGGATGTTGCTTTGCAGATGAGTTGTGGTTTCCTGGCTGCTGGAATAGCCTTTGCCGGTTATGGTCTTGGTGTCTTTTGTTTCTACGGTGTTGACGGCCAGGTTCCGGCCGGCCTGCAGTGCCAGGTCTTGGCCGGCTGTGAGGCTGGCGCCGGCGATGGTGATGTCACGGCCGGCTACGGCGGTGAGGTTTTCGCTGGCTTCTATGCTGCCGGTGGGGCCGGCGGTTGTGGTTGTTGTTGTGGTGGTTTCCTTCGTCTTACGGGAAAACCAGTGTTTCTTGGGCAGGGTCTTGGTGGTACTGCTGGTGGTGGTGGTGATCAGGGTTTCATTTTTAATGTCCCGTCCGGCATCTAGGAGGACGTTGGCGCCGGATATTTTGCCGCTTTGGTTTCGAATGTCTTCACTGGTTTTTAGATGGGTGGTGCCGCCGGTGATGGCGCCGGCGCGGTTTACGATGTTCTTGGCTTCCAGGCCGGTGTAGTGGGAGGCGCGGATGGCGCCGCTGTTGGTGATGTCGCCTTCGGCTTTGAGGACGACGTTTTTGCCGGTGATAAGTCCGCCGGCGGAGGTGGTTTCTTTATTGGCGGTGTTGGCCAGGTAGACGACGGGGACTAGTACTTTTTGGCCCTGGACTTCTTTTTCGACCATCCAGACCATGTCGTGGCTGAGGTTTTTGACTTGGTCGTCGGTGAGGGCTACGCCAACGGTGAGGTTCATTTCTTTGGCGGTTTGGGCTCCGTTTTCCAGGAGGGCTTTGTAGGCCTGGTCGTCGGATTCGTAGCCGTCTGACAGGCGACGGCCGGTGAGTTGGGTGATTTGGTCACGAACGAGTTTTTGTTCGTAGTGGCCGTCGCCTAATCGTTTGAGGGTGGCTTCGGGGTCCAGGCCCAGTTGTTCGAGCATGTAGTCGGAGGTGGTGAAGGCTTCGTAGCTGGTGAAGCGGGGGTCGGTTTCGACGAGGTATTGGCTGGTGGCTTCGGGCCGAACGGTGTAGAGGCCGTTGCCGGGAAGGGCCGGGGTATCCTGGCTGGGGTCGCCTGTTTGGCTGCCGGTTACGGGTTTGCCGGCGTTGTTTTGGATGGTTTTGCCTTCGATGTAGATTTGCTCGCCGCTGATGAGGCCGTCGTTGCTGAGGGTTTCTGCCAGAATGCTTAGGTTCCGGTGGGCTTCGATGCGGGAGGTGCTGTCGTTGAGGAAGGCGCCGGTCCGTTCATAGGAGCCGTCTGGTTTGGGTTGGTCGCTGGCGGCAATGAAGATGTCGCCTTGGCTGTAGAGGGTGGCGCCGCTTTTGTTTTGTATTTTGGTTTTGCCGAGGAGGGTGACGCCATGGGTGGCGGCGATGATGGCGGAAGATCCGGTGTTGGTGAGGATGTCGGCTTGGAGGGTGATGAGGTTGCCGACGATGCCGCCGGTGTTGGTGAGGGTCTGGCTTTGGGTGTTGACGGAGGTGCTGTCGATGCGGCCTTGGTTGGTGATGGCGCCGGTGGCGGCCTGGAGGTTGATGGTGTTGCCGGCGGCCAGGGAGGCGTTGGTTTGGTTGGTGATGTTCTTGCCGCTGACGGTGAGGGTGTCTACAGCTTCCAGTGTGCCGCTGTTGGTGAGGGTGCCGGTGGTGGTGAGGCTGAGGTTGCGGCCGGCTAAGAGCTGGGTTCCGGCCTGGTGGGTGTAGTTTTGACTGAGCGAGAGAGCCAGGTCGCGGCCGGCGATGATGGTGCCGTCCTGGGTGAAGCTGCCGGTGGTGAGAGTGGCGTCGGTGTTGGCGGCGAGTTGCCCGCCGCTGTTGGTGATATTGGCGGCTGTGAGGTCTAGGAGGCCGATGGCGTTGATTTGGCCTTGGGTGTTGTCGATGGCGCCGGTGGTGATGAGGGAAAGGGTTTCCCCGGCGATGATTTGGCCTTGGTTCCGGTTGACAAGGGTTTTGGCGTGGATGGTTACGGCGCCGTTGGTGCCTATGAGGCCCTGGGTGTTGGTCAGGGTTTGACTGGCGTCTAGGGTCAGGGGGCTGGCGTCGAGGTTGAGGAGGCTGCCCTGGGTGTTGTTGATGGCGGCGGCGGTGAGGGTCAGGCCTTGGCCGGTCTGGATGGCGCCCTGGGTGTTGTCGATTGTGCCGGTGGCGGTGAGGGTTGCTTTCCCGCCTGCTGTCAGGCTGGCTTCTTGGTGGAGGATGCTGCCGTTGGCGGCGGTGAGGGTTATCTGTTGACCGGCGGAGGTGCTGGCTTGGGTCAGGTCGATGGCGCCGGCTTGGATGGTGATGTTCTGGGCGGCGGATTGCTGGCCGCTTAACTGGGCCTGGTCACGGCTGATCAGGCTGAGGTTTCCGTGGGCGCCTAATGCGCCGTCGGCGTTGAGGCCGGCGGCGAGGAGTTGGCTGGATTGGATGGTTTGGGCGTTCAGGCTGGCGTTGTTGCCGGCGGCTAGGATGCCGCTGTTGGTGATGGCGCCGGCGGTGGTGATTTGGGTGTTGCCTTGGGCGTAGAGGTTGCCTTCCTGGGTCAGGTCTTGGCTGTGGATGGTGATGTTGCCCTGGGCCTGGGTGCTGCCAGCCAGGATGAGTTTTCCGTCTTGGGTGATGGTCAGGTCGCTGTCGGCCATGACGGTGCCTTGGGAGTGGACTCCGACGCCTTGTTCGGTGCCGATGAGGAGGATTTTGTTGGCGTACATGCCGCCGAGTTGCCCGACGTCCAGGGAGACGGCGGGGGGTTCTGATGCGGCGATGTCGAGTTTTTTGGCGTCCAGGGTTTGATAGGATACGTCATTGGCGCCGGTGACGATGTTGAGTTGGTTGGCCCAGATGCCGGCATTGATTTGTGTGGTGCGGCTGATGAGGTCGACGCGGTCGATGTTAGCGGCGTTGAGGCCGTCGCCTTGAATGGCGATCTGGCCGTCGGTGACTTGAAAGCCTCCCAGGCTGCCGCCGGGATCGAAGACTGGGGAACCGGTGGTTAAAGTGGCGCGGCTGGTGTTGATGAAGCCAAAGCCGTCGCCGGTAATTCCATTCGGGTTTGCAATGATGAGTTCGGCTTGTTTGCCGGCGATTTCTGTGTAGCCGTTGAGCCGGCTCAGATGGGGGCCGGTGACTTCGTTTAAGATGATGCGGGCTGAGCCGTTGGCGAGGTTGGGGTTGCCTTGGATGTATCCGCCCAGTTCGGTGAGGGTGATGTTGTAGGCGTTATCTAAGATGAGTCCGGTGGGGCCGACGTTGAAGTCCTGGTATTGGTTGTGGGAGATGCCGCTGCCTGTGGGTTTGTTGATGTAGATGACGCGGACTCCGTTGGCGGCGTAGTCTATGGAGGGGTTTTTGCCGGTGGGGGTGATGGGATATTGGCTGGTTTCCGGCCGCGGGGCGCGCGGGGGGCGGGTCAGCTTGCTGACCGGCCTCTGGGAGCTGTGTTTGGCGGCTTGGGCGGCTTGAGCGGCCAGGGGTTGTCCCAGGTATAAAAAAAGCAAGACCCAGGCTATCGTTTTTTTCAGTCGGGTCGGGTGTGTGCCGTTGTTGTCCACGCTATTTTCCTCCTGTCGCGTTTCGGTGGTTGGCAGGTTTTTTATGCAAGGCTATAGCTGGTAGGCCAGCTGGAAGCCGTAGGTGGTATGGGCGGTTTGAAGTTCACGGGGTTTTTTGAGGGGCCAGCCGAGGAATAGGTCGTA
>NZ_AFGF01000019.1 GCF_000219125.1 Acetonema longum DSM 6540 | reverse complement strand
GTTTATAATAAGCTCTTAACTGGGAAGTGAGGGGCGACATGCCCCTTCTTTCCATATGAATTTTAAAAATAAGCTGATAGATAGTGGATGTACAACCCGCGATGACGCGGAAGGTTGCCTGACGGGCCGGTAAGGTCTGACGAAAGGGAAATTTCCGCCGAGTATGTCCGTTCATGAAACTGGGCGATAAGGAGGATAAAGGACTTATATGGCAAAACAACAAAAAATTCGTATTCGCTTAAAAGCATATGATCACAAAGCGCTGGATCAGAGTGCGGTGAGAATTGTCGAAACCGCTAAACGTACTGGCGCTATGGTGTCCGGCCCGATTCCGCTTCCTACGGAAAAAAATATCTTCACCATCCTGCGCTCGCCGCACGTAAATAAAGACTCGCGTGAGCAGTTTGAAATGCGTACGCACAAGCGCCTGATCGACATCATCGAGCCGACGCCGAAAACCGTAGATGCTCTGATGCGTCTGGATCTGCCGGCTGGCGTGGATATTGAAATCAAGCTGTAGAGGAGGTGGCTAGAATGGCTAAAGGTATTTTAGGAAAAAAGCTGGGTATGACGCAAATTTTCACACCGGAAGGTTCCGTGCTTCCTGTCACTGTAATTGAGGCTAACCCCAGCGTCGTACTGCAGACCAAAACGGTTGAGAGTGATGGTTATAACGCAGTGCAGTTAGGGTTCGGCACTGTTAAAGATAAACACGTTACGAAACCCATGAAAGGGCATTTTGCTAAGGCTGGCGTTAAACCGGTCAAGTTTATTCGCGAATTTCGTCTGGCAGATGCGCCGGAATACACTGTCGGTGATTCCGTTAAAGTGGATGTTTTTGCTCAGGGTGACCTGGTAGATGTGACTGGCACCGGTAAAGGCAAAGGATTTGCCGGCGGCATTAAACGTCATAACTTCAGACGCGGACCTATGGGCCACGGTTCCAAATCTCATCGCGAGCCAGGATCGATGGGCCCTCGGATGAGCGGCGGCGGCGGCAAAGTATTCAAGGGGAAAAAATTGCCCGGACGTATGGGCGGTCACAAGGTGACTGTACAGCGGCTCACGGTGGCACGGGTGGATGCAGATCGCAACCTGCTGTTGATCAAAGGCGCTGTCCCTGGCCCCAAAGGTAGTTTCCTCGTGATTAAAAACACCGTAAAACCGGGGAAATAAGCCCCGTTTGGTAGGAAAGGAGGATGCGCTATATGCCAAAAGTAGCAGTATATAATGTCGCCGGGCAAAAAACCGGTGAAATGGAATTAAATGAGAATGTGTTTGGCATTCAATTCAATGAAGCTGTGGTTCATCAGGCATTGGTGATGCAGTTGGCCAGCCGGCGTCAAGGTACGGCAGCCACAAAAACCAGAGCCCAGGTCCGCGGCGGCGGCAAAAAACCCTGGAAGCAAAAAGGCACCGGCCGGGCTCGCGCCGGCAGTATCCGTTCTCCCCTATGGGTCGGCGGTGGTACTGTATTCGGACCTCAGCCCCGGAGCTATTCCTTCCGTATGCCCCGCAAGGTGCGCCGTTTGGCTATTAAATCGGCATTGTCGGCAAAAGTGGCTGAAGGCGAGTTGCTGGTAGTAGACGGGATTGGTTTCGATCAACCCAAAACCAAGCAGGTTATCGATCTGCTGAAAAATTTCAATGCAGCGGATAACAAGGCGCTGATCATCACTGCAGAGGAAAACGAAAACGTGGAAAAATCCTCGCGCAATATCGAAGGGGTTAAGGCCATCACCTCGATGGGACTGAATGTGTTTGATCTCTTGCATCACGATAAGATCCTGATCACGAAAGACGCAGTTACCCGTATAGAGGAGGTGCTGGCGTAATGGAAAATCCGCGCGACGTACTGATTCGGCCTCTGGTTACGGAAAAAACCACCGCAATGATGCAGGACAACAAATATACCTTTGTTGTGCCGCTCAAAGCCAACAAAGTGGAGATCCGCCAGGCGGTTGAACAAGTGTTTAAAGTCAAAGTTTTAAACGTCAACACCATCCGGGTCATGGGCAAAACCAAGCGGATGGGACGGACTCAGGGCAAGCGTTCGGATTATAAAAAGGCCATCGTAAAACTGGCCGAAGGTCAGAGAATTGAATTCTTCGAGGGCGTATAATCCGTTCAGGTAAACCCCAGGCAGACAGATAAAAGGAGGGGCACAAATGGCAGTTAAATCCTTCAAGCCTTATGCTCCAGGCAGACGGTTTATGACAGTGGCCAGTTTTTCGGAAATTACCACTGACAAACCTGAACCTTCATTGGTAGAACGCCTGATTCAGCGGGGCGGCCGTAACAACCAAGGCCGTATGACCGTGAGACATCAGGGCGGCGGGCATAAACGCTTATATAGAGTTATTGATTTCAAACGCAATAAAGACAATGTTCCGGCAAAAGTCGCGACCATTGAATACGATCCTAACCGTTCGGCGCGAATCGCGCTTCTTCATTACGTTGATGGCGAAAAACGCTACATTCTGGCGCCGTTGGGGCTGAATGTAGGCGATACTGTAGTCAGCGGTCCGGATTCTGACATTAAAGTCGGCAACGCGCTTCCGCTTAAAAACATTCCGGTAGGCACCATGGTGCACAACGTGGAAATGAAAATCGGCAAAGGCGGTCAATTGGTTCGTTCGGCTGGCGTCGGCGCCCAACTGATGGCTAAAGAAGGAGATCACGCACTGCTGCGTCTTCCGTCCGGTGAACTGAGAAAAGTCCATGTATTGTGCCGGGCGACTGTCGGTCAGATCGGCAACCTGGAACATGAAAACATCACGATCGGCAAAGCAGGCCGTTCCCGCTGGATGGGCATTCGCCCGGCTAACCGCGGTGTAGTCATGAACCCGGTAGATCATCCGCACGGCGGCGGCGAAGGCCGCTCACCGGTCGGGCGCAAACATCCGGTTACTCCCTGGGGTAAACACGCCATGGGCGCTAAAACCCGTGCGAAAAAGGCTTCTGATAAGCTGATCGTTAAGAGACGTAAATAAGCCGTGAGTAATATATTTTTGAAGGGAGGCCTGCAGGGTGTCCAGATCGATAAAAAAAGGACCATACGTTCATGAAAGCCTGCTCAAAAAGATTGATGCCATGAACGCCAAGAACGAAAAGAAAGTGGTCAAGTCCTGGTCGCGCAGTTCCACCATTCTGCCCGGATTCGTCGGCCACACTATTGCCATTCACGATGGCCGCAAGCATGTGCCTGTGTATGTGACTGAGGATATGGTAGGGCACAAACTGGGTGAATTTGCACCGACCCGTACGTTTAAAGGTCATGGCGGTCATACCGAAAGATCAACTTCTTTGAAGTAATGTGACGGGAAGTACTGAGTATCGGAACAAGAGAGGGGGTTCACACACACGTATGGAAGCTAAAGCAATTGCAAAATATGTACGCATTGCGCCGCGTAAGGTCCGCATCGTTATGGACCTGATCCGTGGCAAAAATGTCGGCGAAGCTTTCGCTATTTTAAAATACACCCCGAAAGTGGCGTCTGAAGTCATCGAAAAAGTGCTCAAATCGGCGGTTGCCAATGCCGAGCACAATTATGACCTGAATGCCGACAACCTGTACGTCTCTGCCGCTTATGTGGATCAGGGACCGACCATGAAACGGATTCATCCGCGTTCACGGGGACAGGCGTTCAAGATTTTAAAGCGCAGCAGTCACGTAACGGTGGTTGTGAAAGAAAGATAATTAGCGAAGGAGGGACAAGAAGTGGGGCAAAAAGTCAATCCGCATGGATTACGAATCGGCGTCATCAAGACCTGGGATGCCAAATGGTACGCTGATAAAGATTATGCAAAGAACCTGCATGAAGATATAAAGATCCGTGAATTTATCAAGAAGAAGCTTTATGCAGCCGGCGTTTCCCGCGTGGAAATCGAGCGGGCAGCCAACCGGTTAAAAGTCGTCATTGCCACCGGCAAGCCGGGTATGGTAATCGGCCGCGGCGGCGCCGGAATCGAAGAACTGAAAAAAAAATCTCAAAGCACTCACTGATAAAGCAGTAGACGTAAACATTTCCGAAGTAAAACAGGCTGAATTAGACGCTACATTGGTGGCTGAGAACATTGCAGCCCAGCTGGAAAAACGTATAGCGTTCCGCCGGGCGATGAAACAGTCTGTATCCCGCACCATGCGCATGGGCGCCAAGGGAATCAAAGTCATGGTAGGCGGTCGTTTAGGCGGTGCAGAAATCGCCCGTACCGAATCCTATCGTGAAGGAAGCATTCCGCTGCACACTTTGAGAGCCGATATCGATTATGGCACGGCGGAAGCTCATACCACCTATGGAGTCATCGGCGTCAAGGTATGGATCTACAAGGGCGAAGTGCTGCCTGTTAAAAAGGTTGCGGCACCCGTCAATGCCGCTGCTTCCGAAGGGAGCGATAAGTAATGTTACTTCCGAAAAGAGTCAAACACCGCAAACAGTTCCGGGGACGCATGACCGGTAAAGCCAATAAAGGTAATACCATTGCCCATGGCCTTTTCGGTCTGGTTGCGCTGGAGCCGGCCTGGATCACGAACCGTCAGATCGAGGCGGCTCGTATTGCCATGACCCGTTTTATCAAGCGGGGTGGTAAAGTATGGATTCAAATATTCCCGGATAAACCTGTTACCGCTAAACCGGCTGAAACCCGTATGGGTAGCGGCAAGGGTTCTCCTGAATACTGGGTAGCGGTGGTTAAGCCCGGACGGGTTATGTTTGAAATGGACGGTGTGCCGGAAGACGTTGCCCGTGAAGCAATGCGTCTGGCAGCCCACAAACTGCCCATCAAGAGCAAGTTTGTCAAAAAGGGTGAAGAGTTTGCCGAGAAAGTGGGGGGTGTAGCAGATGAAGGTTAAAGACGTCCGTGACATGTCTTCCGCTGAGTTGGACCAAAAAGTGGCCGGCTTAAAGGACGAACTGTTTAATCTGCGGTTCCAGCTTGCTACCGGTCAACTGGAAAATCCCATGCGCATTCGGGAAGTAAAGAAAACCATTGCCCGGATCAAAACCGTGCAACGGGAACGGGAACTGAAAGCCCAACAGGCTTAAGAAACGATACAGTTGACTTTGACAACAGCAAGCGGAAGGAGGCTTTTATACGGTGAGCGAAAGAAACGAGCGGAAAACCCGTATCGGTAAAGTCGTCAGCGATAAGATGGATAAGACGGTCGTCGTGGCGGTAGAAAGGCTGGTACAGCATGACCTCTACAAAAAGTCCATCAAAATGACCAGCAAATTCAAGGCTCATGACGAAAATAACCAATGCCAGACCGGTGATACGGTTTTGATTATGGAAACCCGTCCTTTGTCCAAGGATAAACGCTGGAGAATCGTTGAGATTCTGGAAAAAGTGAAGTAAATGGCCATCGGTCATCGATTGTCAGCAATGTCAATGTAGACAAAAAGGAGGGGATAACGATGATCCAACAACAAACTATTCTGAACGTAGCCGATAACACTGGCGCCAAGCAGATCATGTGCATCAGGGTCATGGGCGGTTCCTATCGTAGATATGCCAATATTGGCGATGTGATTGTCGCTTCGGTTAAAGATGCATCACCCGGTGGCGTTGTCAAGAAAGGCGATGTAGTAAAAGCGGTTGTGGTTCGTACCCAAAAGGGTCTGCGCCGCGCCGACGGTTCCTATATCCGGTTTGACGAGAATGCCGCAGTGGTGATTAAAGAAGACAAAAGCCCCCGTGGTACCCGTATATTCGGACCAGTGGCCAGGGAATTGCGCGATAAAGATTTCATGAAAATCATTTCGCTGGCGCCTGAAGTGCTGTAACCGTCAGGAGATTGGGTTCGAGCTAAGTCGGATTGACAGGTCTGAGCCGACAACTCAAGTTGTTGCAAAAGAGGAGGTGTCCCAGAGATGGCGGAAGCTCAAAAAATGCATGTTAAGAAAGGCGATACCGTACTGGTATTGTCAGGAAAAGATAAAGGTAAAAAGGGCAAGATTATCGAATCTCAGCCTACGAAAAGCAAAATCGTGGTAGAGGGCGTCAACAAAGTAAAACGCCATACCAAACCGACCCAGAAAATGCCCCAGGGCGGCATTTTGACCAAGGAAGCGCCGATACATTCTTCCAATGTGATGCTGGTTTGTCCGGCCTGCGACAAACCCACCCGCATCAAAAAGGCCGCTTTGGCCAGCGGTTCTTTGGCCAGGGCCTGCAAAAAGTGCGGCGAGATCATCGATAAGGACAAATAGCGCGGAAAGGAGGTAACTGCCTGTGACCAGGTTAAAAGAAAAATATACGAACGAAGTAACCAAAGGCCTGATGGAGAAATTCGGTTATAAGAACGTCATGGAAATTCCCAAGGTCGAAAAAGTGATCGTCAATATGGGTGTCGGTGAAGCGGTCGGTAATCCCAAAGTGCTGGATGCCGCTGTGAATGACCTGACCTTGATCGTCGGCCAAAAGCCGGTAGTAACCAGAGCCAAGAAATCTATTGCGGCATTTAAAATCCGTCAGGGCATGGCAATCGGAACCAAAGTTACCTTGCGTGGCGGACGGATGTATGAGTTTCTTGATAAACTCATCAATGCTTCGTTACCCCGCGTAAGAGACTTCCGGGGAGTAAGCCCCCGGGCTTTTGACGGCCGGGGCAACTATTCGCTGGGTCTGAAAGAACAGCTGATTTTCCCGGAAATCGAGTATGATAAAGTGGATAAGGTTCGTGGCATGGAGATCATCATTGTGACCACTGCCAAAACCGATGAAGAAGCCAGAGAACTGCTGCGGCTGCTGGGCATGCCCTTCGCCGCTTAGGCTTAGAGAAGGAGGGACAGACAAAAACATGGCCAAAAAGGCATTGATTGAAAAATGGAGCCGTGAACCGAAATATAAGGTACGCCAATACAATAGATGCAAGATTTGTGGCCGCCCGCACGGATATATGCGCAAGTTTGAAATGTGCAGAATTTGTTTCCGGGAATACAGCTACAAAGGTGCTATTCCGGGCGTCACCAAAGCAAGCTGGTAGTCCTCCGGCGGGAGGATACGCGATAACAGGAAGGGGGTACATTCCATGGTAATGACCGATCCGATTGCCGATATGCTGACTCGTATTCGCAATGCCAACTCGGTTTATCATGATAAAGTAGAATTTCCGGCGTCCAAGATTAAGCAGGGAATTGCCCAAATCTTGAAGGACGAAGGCTTTATCAAGGACTTTGAATTTGTTACCGATGATAAGCAGGGTGTGTTGCGAATCAGTTTAAAATATGGCGCCAACCGGGAAAAAGTAATCACGGGCATTAAGCGCATCTCGAAACCCGGCTTACGGGTTTATGCCAAGAAAGATCAGCTGCCGCGGGTTTTAGGCGGACTGGGAATCGCTGTGATCTCCACATCCCAGGGCGTAATGAGCGATAAAACCGCCCGCAAAAGCGGTCTGGGCGGCGAAGTGATCGCCTACGTTTGGTAGTTTTGGGAAATTAGGAAATGCAGCACGAATGAAAAGCCAGGTATAGGAGGTGCAATATGTCGAGAATAGGTAGAGCGCCCATTGCGATTCCTCAAGGCGTCACCGTGAACGTAAAAGACGGAAATCTGGTGACGGTCAAAGGTCCGAAGGGCGAATTGAGCCGCGTTATTCATCATGATATGAAGATTGCTATTGAAGATAACCATATTCTGGTTCAACGTCCGTCCGACGTGAAAGAACACCGATCGCTGCACGGACTGAGCCGCACTTTGATTGCCAACATGGTTGCCGGCGTAACGACAGGGTTTAGCAAAACACTGGAAATTGCCGGGGTAGGCTATAGAGCAGCCAAGTCCGGAACCAAGGTGAATCTGACATTGGGATTCTCCCACCCGGTTGTGGTAGAGCCGCCTAAAGGAATCACGATTGATGTGCCGACTCCCAACAAGATCGTTGTTTCCGGCATTGATAAAGATCAGGTCGGTGAATTGGCCGCTAAGATTCGTGGCTATAGAGAGCCTGAACCCTATAAGGGAAAGGGCATCAAGTATGAGGGAGAACATGTCCGCCGCAAAGTGGGCAAGGCCGGCGGCAAAGGCAAGAAGTAAGCCCGGTCTAGTGCTACAGCGTCATTAAGAAAGGAGTGAATACCTTGCTTAAAAAGGAAAACAAAAACGAATCACGGCAGAAACGGCATAAAAGAGTAAGGGTCACTGTGAAAGGCACTGCTGACAGACCCCGTTTGAATGTGTTCCGCAGCCTGCATCACATTTACGCTCAGATCATCAATGATAAGACCGGCGCTACTCTGGTAGCTGCCAGCACTGTCGATAAAGAACTGACTGCGAGCCTGGAGCACGGCGGTAACATCGCAGCGGCCAAGGTGATCGGCGCCGCTATTGCCAAACGCGCTCTCGCGAAGGGTATTAACCAAGTTGTATTTGACCGGGGCGGTTACATCTATCACGGTCGGGTTGCGGCATTAGCCGAAGCCGCCCGGGAAGCAGGACTCCAATTCTAGCTAATCTGGCAACAAAGGAGGGAAATCAATGCCTAGAATTGACTATTCAAAGTTAGACCTGAAAGAAAAAGTAGTATATATCAACAGGGTTGCCAAGGTTGTAAAAGGGGGGCGCCGTTTCTCTTTCAGCGCCTTGGTAGTAGTCGGTGACGAAAACGGCCATGTGGGCGCTGGACTGGGCAAGGCAGCCGAAGTTCCTGAAGCCATCCGCAAGGGCGTAGAAGACGCCAAGAAGAATCTGATTAACGTTCCTTTGGTAGGTACCACCATTCCCCATCAGGTTATCGGCGAATTTGGCGCCGGCCGCGTACTGTTGAAGCCGGCCTCCGAAGGTACCGGCGTTATTGCCGGCGGCCCGGCCCGTGCAGTACTTGAACTAGCCGGTATTCGCGACATTCTGACGAAATCCTTGGGATCTTCTAACTCCAACAACATGGTTCAGGCTACTTTAGCCGGACTGGAACAACTCAAACGGGCGGAAAAAGTGGCTGAACTGCGCGGTAAAACGGTTCAGGAACTTTTGGGTTAGGGGGATAACACAATGGCAAAAGTCAAAATTACTCTGACCAAGAGCCTGATCGGCCGGCCGGAAATTCAGCGGGCCACCGTAAAAGCCTTGGGACTGGGAAAAACAAATTCATCCGTTGTTCATGAAGCTACCCCGGCGATCCAAGGAATGATCAAAAAGGTAGAACATCTCGTTACTGTTGAAGAAACGCAAGACTAGTTTTCAAGGAGGTGCTAGCATGAAAATCCACGAATTATCTCCGGCGCCCGGCTCGAAACAGTCGCGTACCCGCGTAGGAAGGGGCTTGGGATCTGGTCTTGGCAAAACATCCGGTAGAGGCCATAAAGGTCAGAAGGCTCGCAGCGGCGGTGGCGTACGTCCCGGTTTTGAAGGCGGCCAAAAGCCCCTTTACCTGCGACTGCCGAAACGCGGCTTTAAAAATATTTTTGCCAAAGACTTCGTTGTCATCAATATCAGCGAACTGAACCGCTTCGATAACGGTGCTGTTGTGGATCCCGTCCAATTGGTGGAAGCCGGCGTACTGAAAAATGTGCGCGATGGTGTACGCATTCTGGGCAATGGCGAACTGCAAAAGTCTGTCACTGTAAGAGCCCACGGCTTTACCAAATCGGCAGTCCAGAAGATTGAGGCCGCTGGCGGCAAAGTCGAGGTGATCTAGGTGTTAGGGGCTTTGTCTAATGTATTCAAGATTACTGAACTTAGGCAAAAGGTAGTTTTCACCCTGGCTATGTTCCTGGTGTTCCGGGCAGGCACTCACATTCCGGTACCCGGTGTGAACGCCGCAGTTATAGAGCAGCTTTTCACCACCGGTAATCTCTTTGGGCTAATGGACCTTTTTTCCGGTGGCGCCCTTAGCAAGTTCTCGGTTTTTGCCATGAGCATCACCCCTTACATCAACGCATCCATTATCATGCAACTGTTGACGATCGTGGTGCCGAAGTTTGAACAATGGGCCAAAGAAGGCGAAGAAGGCCGGAAAAAAATCACCCAGCTGACTCGTTACGGCACAGTGCTCTTGGGCTTTATTCAAGCCATTGGCATGGCTTACGGGCTGCGGGTAGCCATTATCAATCCCAGCATCGGATACATTCTACTAATTGCTTTAACACTTACCGCCGGTACTGTGTTCTTGATGTGGTTAGGCGAACAGATTACCGAAAAAGGAATTGGCAACGGCATTTCTCTCATTATCTTCGCCGGTATTGTTTCCCGTCTGCCGGACGGTCTCTATGTCCTGTATCAGTATCTGGCGGCAGGAACCATCCATATTGGAAACTTACTGCTGTTTATTATTATCGCCCTGGCGATGATTGTATTTGTAATTGCGATCCAACAAGGTCAGCGCAAGATCCCGGTGCAGTATGCTAAACGGGTAGTCGGACGCAAAACCTATGGTGGACATTCGACTCATATCCCGCTGAAGATTAATCAGGCAGGGGTTATTCCGATAATCTTTGCGTCATCCGTACTCATGTTTCCGGTAACCATCGCTCAGTTTGTTGATGTTGGCTGGGTAAAAACCATGGCTTCATGGTTTGAGTGGGGTACCCCTCTGCAGACAGTATTGTATGCGTTGATGATCCTTTTCTTCACGTATTTCTATACTGCGGTTACCTTAAACATCCCGGATATGGCAGAGAACATGAAAAAATACGGCGGTTTTATTCCGGGCCTGCGCCCAGGCAAACCGACCGCTGATTATCTAGATCGTGTAATGAGCCGGATTACCTTAGCCGGCGCCGTATTCCTGGCTTTAATTGCCATTCTGCCGAATTTTGTAGCGGCAGTGACCGGTATTAAGGGAGTGTACTTTGGCGGTACGGCTCTCCTGATCGTGGTGGGTGTGGCGCTGGATACCATGAAACAGATAGAGGCGTTAATTCTGATGCGCCACTACCAGGGTTTCATGAAGTAGGAGGCGCTGCTATGCATATTCTTTTGATGGGACCGCCGGGAGCCGGCAAGGGAACCCAGGCGGCGAAGCTGGTAGAAAAGTATCAGATTCCCCATATTTCCACCGGCGACATGTTCCGTGAGGCGGTAAAAGCCCAAACCGAACTGGGCAAGCAAGCCAAGGCATTTATGGATGTGGGGCAATTGGTTCCTGACAGCGTGACCATCGGCATCGTGAAAGAGCGACTGGCTAAACCCGATGCCTCCAAAGGATTCATCCTGGACGGATTCCCCCGTACACTGGAACAGGCCAGAGCCTTGGACGTCACTCTCCATGAATTAGGCATTCACTTAAGCCGGGTCATTAATGTCACCGTACCGGACAGCGAGTTGGTGAAACGGGTTACCGGCCGTCGGATCTGCCGCGGCTGCGGTGCCACCTATCATGTGGAGTATAATCCGGCAGCCCATCCTGACGTTTGCGACAAATGCCAAGGCGAATTGTATCAGCGCAGCGATGACAAGCAAGAAACCGTTCATAACCGGCTGACGGTGTATCATGCACAAACCAAACCGCTGATCGAGTATTACCAAGATAAAGGTCTGTATACCGAAATCAATGGTCTCCAATCCATTGATCGAGTCATGGACGATATTGTCAAAAGCCTGAGAGGCGAATTAGCATGATTATCCTGAAATCCGAGCGAGAAATCAATTATATGCGTGATGCCGGCCGTATCGTGGGCCAAACCCTGGAAAAACTGAAAAAAGCGGTTCGACCGGGTATTACTACGCAGGAACTTGATCAGATCGCGGCAGATTTTATCAAAAGCTGTGGTGCGATCCCGTCATTTAAAGGATATTACGGATTTCCCGGCAATATCTGCACTTCGGTGAATGAGCAAGTTGTCCACGGCATACCAGGATTAAGAAAGCTAAAAAATGGTGATACTGTTAGTATTGACATAGGCGCGGTAATAAATGGGTACCATGGTGATGCCGCTATTACCCTGCCTGTAGGTGAGATCGATTCCGAAGTCCAAAGACTCTTGGACGTAACCGAACAGTCCCTGTACCAGGGCATTGAACAAGCGAGAGCAGGTAACCGGTTGAGCGATATCTCTCACGCAGTTCAAGCCTATGTGGAAAGCAACGGGTTCAGTGTAGTTCGGGATTATGTCGGGCACGGAATTGGCCGGAGCATGCATGAGGACCCCCAGATTCCGAATTACGGAAGTCCTGGGCACGGTCCGAGATTAAAAACCGGTATGGTATTAGCGATTGAACCGATGGTGAACGTGGGAACTTACGCTGTAAAGACGCTGGAGGACGACTGGACTGTAGTCACCACCGACGGCAAGTGTTCGGCTCACTTTGAGCACACCATCGCTATCACCGCGCACGGGCCGGAGATTCTGACGAGAGCTTAAAAAGAATCAGGTCCGGCGTGGTTCGCTAATGAAACCGGAAAACATCATGCACGGCGGGAAGCTGTGCCGTAAAGAGAAACGGATGAGGAGGAGAGAGCGTGTCCAAGGAAGATGTGGTAGAGGTAGAAGGCACGGTAGTCGAAGCGTTACCCAATGCCATGTTCCAGGTCAAATTGGAAAATGGACATATCGTGCTGGCGCATATCTCCGGTAAAATGCGTATGAATTTTATCCGGATTTTGCCGGGCGATAAAGTTACGGTGGAGATTACCCCTTATGACTTAAAACGAGGCCGGATTACGTATCGTTTTAAATAATTGTTTTTCAATTAAAAACACCGACAAATCGGGTAATATGTAAGGAGGCTTCACTATGAAGGTTAGACCATCGGTTAAGCCTATATGCGAAAAATGCAAAGTAATTAAACGCAAGGGCCATGTCATGGTGATTTGTGAAAATCCAAAGCATAAACAAAAACAAGGGTAGGAGGTGTATACCAGATGGCACGTATAGCCGGGGTGGATTTACCACGCGACAAGCGGATCGAAATCGCATTGACATATATTTACGGTCTCGGTTTAACTCTATCTAAAGAAATCCTTGCGAAAACCGGAATCAGCCCTGATACCCGGGTTCGTGATTTGACCGAAGAAGAAGTCGCCAAACTGCGTGAGGCCATTGACAAGAACTACAAAGTGGAAGGCGACCTGAGACGGGAAGAATCCCTGAACATCAAGCGACTGATCGAAATCGGCAGTTATCGCGGCAAACGGCATCGGGCCGGATTGCCGGTGCGGGGACAGAAGACTAAAACCAATGCCCGTACCCGCAAAGGGCCGAAACGGACTGTTGGCGTGAGACGCAAAAAATAAAAGGAATCACAAAGAAAAGGAGGGAAATAACGATTGGTAGCAAAAAGAGTCGTCAGAACTAAACGGAAAGAACGGAAAAATATTGAGTATGGCGTTGCTCATATCCGCTCCACCTTTAACAATACCATCGTGACCATCACCGATTCGCGCGGCAATGCTTTGTCCTGGGCCAGCGCCGGTGGCCTTGGCTTCAGAGGTTCCCGGAAAAGCACCCCTTTCGCGGCCCAGATGGCTGCTGAACAGGCTGCTAAAGCCGCGATGGAACATGGCCTGAAACAAATTGAAGTCTATGTAAAGGGACCGGGCGCCGGCCGTGAGGCGGCTATCCGTTCTTTGCAGGCGGCAGGCCTTGAAGTCAATCTGATTAAGGACGTGACGCCGATTCCCCATAACGGATGCCGTCCGCCCAAACGCAGAAGAGTATAATAAATCGGGAGGTGTCATAGGAGATGGCAAGATATACAGGTCCTGTATGCAGGCAGTGCCGCCGGGAAGGCGCCAAGCTGTACCTGAAAGGCGACAAATGCTATACTGATAAGTGCCCCTTCACCCGCCGCGGCTATGCGCCGGGCCAGCACGGACAAAACAACCGCAGGAAACCGTCTGAATATGGAATTCAGTTAAGAGAAAAGCAAAAAGCCCGCCGCACTTACGGTATTTTAGAGCGTCAATTCCGTACCTACTTTGAAAAGGCTGACCGCCAAAAAGGGATTACCGGTGAAAATCTGCTGGTATTGCTGGAAAGAAGACTGGATAATGTGGTGTACCGTTTAGGCTTAGCCGGCAGCCGCACCCAGGCCAGACAGCTGGTCCGCCACGGGCATTACACCGTGAATGGCAAACGAGTTGACATTCCGTCAGCTCAGGTAAAAGCCGGCGATGTGATCCAGGTAGCGGAAGGCAGCAAATCCTCGCCCATCATCAAAGAAATCGGTGAGGCTCTTGCCCACAAGACCGTTCCGGCTTGGCTTGAACTGTCAGCCGCTGATATGAGCGGCAAAGTTGTACGTTACCCCACTAGGGAAGAAATAGATCTTCCGATCCAGGAGCATCTCATCGTAGAATTGTATTCAAGGTAGTGCCCTCGACAGTGGATGGTTATACAACTCCATGGTATGGCGTAACGTAGCAGTGCGCAAGGAGGAGGGTTTATCCGGATGATGGAAATCGAAAAACCGAAGATCGAGGTCGTGGAAATCAGTGAGAACAATCAGGATGGTACGATATATGGGAAGTTTGTCTGTGAACCGTTAAAACGGGGTTACGGCATTACCCTGGGCAATAGCCTGCGTCGCATCCTGTTGTCCTCTTTGCCGGGAGCAGCCGTTACTTCTATAAAGATTGACGGCGTCCTGCATGAATTTTCTACGATTCCCGGTGTCCGGGAAGACGTTACCGACATTATTTTGAACTTGAAAGAATTGTGCCTCAAAAAGTATATTGACGAGCCGAAACTGATTCGCATTGAGGTAGAAGGTCCGGGAGAAGTAAAGGCTGACATTATTGACGATCCGGAAATCGAGGTTCTCAATCCCGGCAAGCATTTGGCGACCCTGGACGATAATGCCAGCCTTAAGCTGGAATTAACCATCGAATCCGGTTTCGGCTATGTGCTGGCGGATAAAAACAAAAAACCGGATCATGTAATCGGGATTATTCCGATTGACTCTATTTTTTCTCCCATTCTACGGGTAAACTATCAAGTAACAGATACACGCGTCGGTAACGTAACCAATTTTGACAGGCTGACATTAGAAGTTTGGACGAACGGCAGCCTGCGCCCCGATGAAGCTGTGAGCAAAGCAGCCAGGATTCTGATTAGCGAACTGAAGCCCTTCCAGAATATTGCCGGCATTGTTGCCGATGAGGAAACAGCTGACGGCCCTTTTACGGAACCGGTGGAAGACGGCGGCTCCAAGGTGATGGAAATGACCATCGAAGACCTGGAACTGTCCGTGCGGTCTTACAATTGTCTAAAACGCGCCGGCATCAATACGGTTGCCGAACTGAATCAAAAATCCGAAGAGGATATGATGAAAGTGCGCAATTTAGGCCGCAAGTCGCTGGATGAAGTTAAGAAAAAACTGGCGGAACTCGGGTTATCTCTGGCTGAAAACGAGGAATAACGGGAATAAGGAGGGAAGATTTATGGCCTACAGAAAGTTAGGACGTGACTCCAGCGCTCGTAAAGCGCTGTTGCGCAGTATTTTGACTTCCTTCTTCGCCCATGGGCGCATTGAGACAACGGAGGCGAAAGCCAAAGAAACTGCCTCGCTGGCTGATCAGATGATCACACTGGCTAAACGCGGTGATCTCCATGCACGCCGTCAGGTGTTATCTTTTCTCATGGATGAAGAAGTGACTAAAAAGTTATTTGATATCATTGCACCAAAGTACCAGGAGCGTCAAGGCGGCTATACCCGTGTCTTGAAACTGGGACCCCGCCGCGGCGATGCCGCTCCCATGGCTATTCTGGAACTGGTGTAAGTGACTGAATTCCGCCAGGTAACCCGCCTTTTTTCCTTGGAAATAATTTTCCAAGGAAAAATAGGCAGTCGTTGCCTGGTATTTATTTTCATACTGGAATTTTGTTGCAAAGCTCATCTGCTGCTTCGAATCTGAGACCGTTCAGAAAGGTTCAGATGCTAGGTAAGAGCAATGCCTGCGCTGCCATACTGAAGAATTCAGGTGACTTTTCAGCTTATAAGAAAACAGCCGCTACTACCTATCTCCTGAAAAGGGATGTTTTCTGAATGAGCCAGCCCGCAGGAGGCTGAAGTGACGCAGATGAGCCTTTTTCAACGGTCTCACTAAGGAGGACGATGCACTGGGAGGGGATTTACACAAATGTCGTCTGAGGAAACGATCATACACTTAGAGCATGTAACTCATCTGTACACAGACCAAGAAGGCGTGGAAGTCAAAGCCCTGGATGACGTGAATCTGACTGTGAGCCGGGGAGAATTTCTGGCGGTGATCGGCGCTAATGGTTCCGGTAAATCTACCTTGGCCAAGCACCTGAATGCCTTGCTGCTGCCGACCAGCGGCGAGTGCCGGATCTTTGGCCGCAATGCCAAAGATCCCGATCAACTGTGGAACATCAGGCAATCAGTGGGCATGGTGTTCCAGAATCCTGATAATCAAATCGTAGCTGCTATCGTCGAGGAAGATGTAGCCTTTGGTCCGGAAAATCTGGCGGTTCCTTCTGATCAGATCAAAGAGCGGGTAGACCAGGCACTAAAGGCCGTAGGAATGGAATCCTACCGGCAGCATGCGCCGCACTTGCTCTCCGGCGGACAAAAGCAGCGGGTGGCTATCGCCGGCGTCCTGGCTATGCGATCCCAGTGTCTGGTGCTGGACGAGCCCACGGCCATGCTGGACCCCAAGGGCCGGGCCGAAGTTCTGTCCACTGTCCGGAGGCTTAACCGGGAGGAAGGGATTACGGTAGTGTATATCACTCATTTTATGGAAGAAGCTATGTGGGCCGACCGGGTTGTAGTCATGGAAGCGGGCAAAGTAGTGGATCAAGGAACGCCGAAAGCCATTTTCAGCCAGGTCGAACGGCTGAAAGCCATGGGGCTGGACGTTCCAACCGCCTCGGACCTGTCCTATCGTTTGCGCCAGCGAGGCGTCAGCCTGCCGGTAGATATTATCACAGAAGAAGAATTGGCGGTGGCATTATGTCCATCCAACTGAGAGGTGTCTCTTTCACCTACCTGGCGGGCACACCTTTCGAGAAAACCGCCATTAAGGATATTAACCTGGAGATTCGTCAGGGTGAGGTCATAGGCATCATCGGCCATACCGGCTCCGGTAAATCCACACTGGTGCAGCATCTAAACGGCCTGCTGGAACCCACCCGGGGTGAAGTGCTGATCGACGGAGTGAAGCTCGATAAGAGCAAGGAAGCCAAAGTCGCCCGGCGAAAAGTCGGTATGGTGTTTCAGTATCCGGAGCAGCAGTTGTTTGAAGAGACCGTCTATGACGACATTGCCTTTGGCCCCCGCAATCTGGGCCTGGCGGCAGAGGAAACAGACAGGCGGGTAAAACAGGCTATGGAATTCGTCGGCCTGAATTTTTCAGTTTTCTCCGGCCGGTCTCCTTTTCGGCTGAGCGGCGGGCAAATGCGGCGGGTAGCTGTTGCCGGCGTCATTGCCCTGGAGCCGGCCTATCTGGTTTTGGACGAGCCTTCCGCCGGTCTGGACCCCCGGGGCAGAGATGAGATCTTCAATCAGATCATGGACCTGCACCAAGCCGCCGGTATGGCGGTGGTACTGGTATCTCACAATATGGAGGATATCGCCCGGATGGCGGACAGGCTGCTGGTGATGCACCAGGGGACGGTCCTGATTGATGGCCGGCCTGACCAGGTTTTTACCGAACGGCAGGCTGAACTCATCCAGGCCGGCGTCGATGTCCCTAATATCACGACTGTGCTGCGGCGGCTGCGCCGGGCCGGCCTAAATGTGGACGACAGAATCATTACGCCTCCAGAAGCCTGTGAAGCCATTCTCACAGCTTTGGAAGGGAGGCGCCATGCTAAATAATATTACTCTGGGGCAATATTTTCCCGGACAATCGTTTGTGCACCGATTGGACCCTCGCAGCAAAATCATCGGCACCCTGTTATTCATCAGCGCTATTTTCCTGGCGGAAAGCTACGTTTCTTATCTGATTCTGGCCGTGTTCTGCCTGGCTGTTATCGGCATATCCGGCATTCCGCTGAAATTTGTCCTGAAATCCATTCGGCCCTTGTGGCTGATCATTTTGATTACTGTTCTGATTCACTTTTTTACCACTCCTGGCCGGACGGTATTCAGTATTGGGCCGCTGACTGTATCGGATACGGGTCTTGAGCAGGGCATTTTGATGTCAATCAGATTGGTTTTCCTCATCGTGATGTCCTCTCTAATGACCTTTACCACCTCGCCTATTGCCCTGACAGACGGCATCGAACAACTCTTAAAGCCTCTGAAGCGTTTCGGGGTGCCGGCCCATGAGCTGGCCATGATGATGACCATTGCCCTTCGATTTATCCCCACCCTGATCGAGGAAACCGATCGAATCATGAAGGCTCAGATATCCCGGGGTGCTGAATTCGGCTCAGGCAATATTCTGCGCCGGGCTCAAAGCATGATTCCCTTGCTTGTGCCGCTGTTTATCAGTGCTTTCCGCCGGGCCGACGAACTGGCCACAGCTATGGAAGCCCGCTGCTACCGGGGCGGCGATGAGCGGACCCGCATGAAAGAACTTCAGTTTCAATCCATCGATCTGGCTGCCGCCCTGGTGGTTCTCTTGCTGGTGGCTGCAGTGACGGCGCTAAAATGGTTTGTGAGGTAAATTGCCTGTGGAACGGAATATCAGGCTGACGATCAGCTATGACGGGTCAAATTACCACGGGTTTCAGCGGCAGCAAAATGCGCTAACCATCCAGGAGATACTGGAAGAAAGGCTAAGCCGGTTATTTGGCCATCACCTCAAGATCACTGGCGCCGGCAGGACTGATGCAGGTGTGCACGCCTGGGGCCAGGTGGTGAATTTTTTTACAACCGGGACCATTCCGGTAGAACGGATTCCGGCCGCCGCCAATGGTCTCTTGCCCCGTGACATCGTGGTCAAAGCCGCTGCGACCGTGGATGCTGATTTTCATGCCCGCTACAGCGCCAAAAGCAAGATCTATATTTATAAGGTCTATAACCATCTTCTGCCTGATCCCTTTTATCGCAACCTGGCTTGGCATATTAAGGGCAGCCTGGATCTGGCCAAGATGCGGCAAGCCTTGGCCGTTGTGCAGGGGACCCATGATTTTTCCGCTTTCCGGGCTGCCGGAGGGGCGGCGGCAGACCCGGTGCGTACCATGCTGCAAACCGACTGTAGGCAGCAAAGTGGCACCATCGACCTTCTGTTTCACGGGACTGGTTTTCTTTATCATATGGTACGCAATCTGACGGGAACCTTGGTGGAAATCGGGCTGGGAAAAAGACCGCATGAGGATATGGGCCCTATTCTGGCGTCAAAAGACCGTAATCAGGCGGGGATTACCGCACCCCCTCAGGGATTGTATCTCAGTGAAATTTTTTATTAAGGTTTATTCATTAATTCCGCCGGATTTTGCGGATTTCACTTGACATTGACAAGTCAATTTAATACAATACCCTTATGAGATTTTGCCATGAATTCCATTAGCCCCGGAAATCACGGTATATCTATAGCTGATTTTTATATTCATCTTCACAAAGAGGAGGGATACTGATGAAAACGTTTATGGCAAATAAAGCCGACGTGGAACGCAAATGGTATCTGATCGACGCTGAAGGCAAAACCCTAGGTAGAGTTGCCGCGGAAGTCGCCAAGATTCTGCGGGGTAAACATAAACCGATTTTTACGCCGCATGTTGACACTGGCGATCATGTAATTATTATCAACGCCGCTAAAGTACAATTAACCGGGAAAAAATTGGTGCAGAAAACCTATTTCCGCCATTCCGGCTATATAGGCGGCACCAGCTTCATCACTGCCGGAAAGATGCTCAAGGATCGTCCGAAAAGAGTGCTGGAACTGGCCGTCAAAGGCATGCTGCCGAAAAATCCTCTGGGCCATCAGATGTATCGCAAACTGAACGTATACAGTGGTGCCGAGCATCCCCATCAGGCTCAACAACCGGAAAAATTGGAGCTTAGCATACGATAAGATAGCGGAAAGGAGGAACGGATATGGCACAAGTTATGTACTACGGTACAGGACGGAGAAAAACTTCGGTAGCCAGAGTGCGTTTGGTGCCGGGCGAAGGCAAGATTATCGTGAACGACCGTGCACTGGATGAATATTTTGGCTTAAAGACGCTTGAACTGATTGTAAAACAGCCTTTGGCCCTTACTGATACGGTTGGTAAATATGATGTGTTGGCAAAGGTGGAGGGCGGCGGTGTAGCCGGCCAAGCCGGCGCTGTCCGTCACGGCATCTCCCGGGCCCTCTTAAAAGTGGACCTGGAATACCGTCCGGCCCTGAAAAAAGCCGGTCTGTTGACCCGCGACCCGCGTGAAAAGGAACGCCGCAAATACGGCTTGAAAAAAGCACGTAAGGCTTCTCAGTTCTCGAAACGTTAATACCTTCAAAGCAAAGACCCGCACAAACTCAGTGTTTGCGCGGGTCTTTTACGCTTGAGAATATATGAAGACGGCTAAGAATCCGCTTGCCAGTGACGAACTAGTGACAAATCCCAGATAAAACTTGCCTTAGCGGCAGGAGTCCGCCGATTGGAAATCTAATAGTAGACAAACAGAAGACAAAATTAAAATCTGGGGGTCGGCTTTATGAAAAAAATAATAATCCTATGTATGCTTATGATGATGGCAAATGCCGGCGTTTCCCAGGCTGCTCTGAACGATACCCGCGAAACTATTGCCAGGGAATACGGCGAATATCGCATTGTAATTGACCGGGATGATCAGAGGTGGGCCAAGGCCGAATGGGAGTCGAAAGGCTGGCGCTACGCTAAGGCAGCCTCTTATTGGCATATGTTCTGGCGGCAGGGGAATGCCGTGCAAATGACGGTGGCCTATGATGCGGACAAACCGGGCTCTTTTGTCCGGGCGCAACGATACATCATGGAAACTCCGATAAAAATCAAAGACTTCCGCACCTATTTCCCAGAACTGGAACCCTTGATTGCTTCACCGAAAGCCCTTTCTTTCACCAGTGAGAAAAAACCGGGCCGTCATCTGACCGAGGCGAAATCGCCGGTTACCATGGGAGTATTGGTCAAGGAAACTCCCTCTCCCGGCAAACATGGCTGGTATACTCTCCTGTCATTTGCCGTCTATTATGAGGGCCGCTATGTGACCAAACCGGCTATGATTGACGGTGATATCAGTATTAAGGAATTCACGATCGAACGGGTGGCTCGTTCTGACGCCGAAGCCAAGGAGGAAAAAGGCGAATGGAACGAAATCCCTAACTATTTTAAATAAGATATTCCGGAACCATGGACAAAACCCCGAGGCATAACTGCTTCGGGGTTTTGATTTGAAATGATGTTCTACAGATTTTCCGGAATAGGCTGTGAGAAGTGCAGCGGGGTATTTCGGACCATTTCGGCGTCAACGGTATCAATATAGCCGTTGCGGAGCATAGACGCAAGGACCACCGCCTGACGACGCTTAGCGGCATTTAAATCGGTATAGGGCGAATACAGCCCCGGAGCGTTGGGCAGACCGGCCAGCAACGTGGCTTCCGCCAGGGTCAGCTGAGACGGCTCTTTGGCGAAATAAGCCTGGGAAGCCGGACCGATGCCATACGCATCAGCGCCAAAATAAATCGTATTTAGGTACATCTCCAAAATTTCGCTTTTGGAATAGCGCATTTCCAGATTAACTGCCAGCACGAATTCTTCCAGTTTGCGGGACATAGTCCGGTCATGGGATAAAAACAGATTTTTGATTAGTTGCTGCGTAATAGTACTGCCGCCTTCCACCACAGTCCCTATTTGCAGATTCACCAGGGCGGCGCGGAAAATGGCTTCCACGTCGAAGCCGGGATGGTTGTAAAAACGGTTATCCTCTACGGCAATAACCGCCTGCCGCAGACCCAGCGGGATATCTTCCAGTTTTATGTATTCTTCTTTGTTTAATTTGGCATTAATAGCGGTTTTTAAGGCCACCACGCGCAAAATCCGCTGAGTAACACTCGCTGTATGGCTGCCGGCCGGCTCAAACCAATCGGTTTGGGGTTGCAGAACTTTTACAACGTTGCTGTTGGCCCAATAAAATGAAGCGCCAAATACTATGAATACAACCAGGAATAATTTTCCCAGGCGCATGACTTCCCCCCACATATCAAAGTACAAGTGTATGAATTGTGAATTGCGAATGCATGAACTACCAATATTGTAACGTAGAACCTTTATTTTGACCAGTACTAACATAGGCGCTAATTCTCAGGCATAGAATAATAAGGCAAAAAGCAGGCAGGAGGGCGGCTATGAAAGTGTTTGTCATCCAGCCCAGAAAAGCCAAGTGGGTATTTTGGGGGAGTGTGGCGGTATTGGCCTTGCAGGTGTTTACTTTTCCGTTTTTAGCGGGGGATATCGTGGATGTGAGAGAGCTGACGGCACTGAACGGCGCATGCATTGTCATTGATCCGGGTCACGGCGGCTTTGATGCGGGGGCTTCCCGTCAGAAACATATCGAAAAAGAAATAAACCTGGCTATTTCTCTGAAATTGGCTGAGATTGTGTCCAAGGCCGGCGCTCATGTGGTCATGACCCGGGAGTCGGATATTGATTACTATGAAAGAAGCAAGGGTAAAGGCGGCAAGCGCCGGGACATAGAGCGCAGAATCGATATTATCAACGGCGCTCGGGGTAATGTATACATAAGCATTCACGCCAATGCTATTCCCGCTTCCCGCTGGACAGGAGCCCAGGTTTTTTACAATCCCGCATTACCGGAGAGCAAATTCTTGGCAGAGGCCATGCAGGAAGCGCTGAAAGATTTTCCGCCGGGAAATAAGCGACAGGCTAAGCAGGATTTAAATATTCTGTTGTTGAATCGAACAACAATACCCGGGGTGCTGATTGAAACCGGTTATCTCAGCAATCCTCAGGAGGCTAAACATCTGTCGGATCCAAACTATCAGCAGAATATGGCATATCAGATTGCAAAAGGACTGGCGTATTATTTCAGTCGGAATGCGGGAAGATAACGCCGAGTAGACGATGCTTCGCATCACTTAAGGAGTGATAGTGGTTGAAAAAACTGGTAGGGTGTGCCTTATTGCCACATCCCCCTATCATGATCCCGGAAATCGGGGGACATGAACTGAGCAAAATCCAGGCAACCGTAACTGCTGCTGAGCAGGTTGCGCGAATGATTGAAGATAGGTCCCCGGAAACCATCGTCATCATGACTTCCCATGGACCGGTTTTCCGGGATGCGGTCAGCATCAGCCTTTATCCCCGGATGAAGGGCAATTTCGCTGCCTTCGGCCAGCCGGATATTGCCCTTGGCTTTGAAACGGACGGGCTGTTGGTGCGTCATATCCTGCGCAAGGCAGAGCGGCTGGGGATTAATTATATGGAAGTGACCGATGATGTGGCAAAAATGCATCGCTTGCCGCTGGGGTTAGACCATGGAGCGATGGTTCCGCTGTATTATTTACATAAAGCCGGTTTTAAGGGCCAAATCGTTCATTTGTCCATGGGTTTCGTGTCTTATGAAGAAATGTACACATTTGGTAAAGCGGTCCAGGGGGCTATCGGCATCGCCGACCGTCGGACCGCAGTCATTGCCTCTGGGGATTTATCCCACCGTCTATTGCCGGATTCCTCCGCAGGATACAGCCCTCAGGGAGCGGAATTTGATCGTCAGGTTGTGGCTGCTTTGAAAGATGTCAATGTGAAGGCGTTATTGGCGATGGATCCTCAAATGATTGCCGAGGCCGGCGAGTGCGGCCTGCGTCCTATCATTTTCTTGATGGGCGTGCTTGGCGGGTTAGAAGCTAAAGCCAATGTCCTCTCCTATGAGGGGCCTTTCGGGGTAGGCTACTGTGTAACCATGTTCCAGCCGGCTAATGAGATTCCCGAATGCAACTGTAAGTAGAGGACCGTTGAATCTTTTTGAACGGTCCCGGATTCGCGGCTGTAGATAAGTTCTGCACTCATTCTCCAGGGGGTGGGATTATTCTTAAAAGAAGCGTACCGGTTGAATTGGCTGTCAATAGTCTGAACTATTACCTGAAGACGGTAGAAATCATGGGGTTGCCGGCCGACTTGCCGCCGGAATTAAGCGGCAGGGCCGGCGTTTTTGTCTCATTGAAAAAACACGGACAACTCCGGGGGTGTATCGGGACTTTTTTGCCTGTCCAATCCAATATCGCCGCAGAAATTATTCATAACGCTGTAAGCGCCGGTACCAATGATCCCCGCTTCTGGCCGGTTAAGTCCGAAGAAATGGGAGAACTGGCAGTATCGGTTGATGTATTGTCTGAGCCGGAACCAATCAGCAGTCTAGACGACCTGGATCCTCACCGTTATGGAGTGATCGTGGCCCGGGGACAGCGTCGCGGCTTGCTGCTGCCGGATCTGGAAGGGGTCAATACGGTGGAAGGACAGGTAGCTATCGCCAAACAGAAAGCTGGTATCCGGCCAGAGGAACCAGTAGAGTTATACAGGTTTTATGTCATCCGTTATATATGAGGTAAGAAACTATGCAGGCTAAATGGTATCGAGAAATGGATGACAGGCTGATGTGTGAATTGTGTCCTCACCGGTGCCTGATCGGTCCCGGTCAGAGCGGTTTTGCCGGGTAAGGCGCAACCGGGACGGCCAGCTGGTTGCTGAAAATTACGGCGCTTGCACTTTCTGCGCCATGGATCCCATTGAGAAAAAGCCCTTATATCATTTTTATCCCGGCAGCCGGATTTTTTCCATTGGCTCCTGGGGTTGCAACTTTACCTGCCATTTTTGTCAGAACTGGACCATCGCCCAGCAGCAGGCCCCTTCAACCTTCCTGTCGCCAGAAGCGGTGGTGGACGCAGCCCTAAGATATCAGCCGGAAAATATCGGGATCGCCTATACTTATTCCGAGCCAGGGGTATGGTATGAATACCTGCTGGATACCGCGCGCCTGGCGCGTTTGCGGGGCCTTAAAAACGTCATGGTCACTAACGGATTTATTGAGCAGCCACCACTGATCGAACTGCTGCCGAATCTGGACGCCATGAATATTGATGTGAAAGGATTCAGTGAAGGCTTTTACCGCCAAATGTGCGGCGGTTCTCTGGTGGATGTGAAGCGCACCGTAGAGAAAGCCGCAGCCTCTTGCCACACGGAAATTACCACCCTGGTCATAGCGGGGCATAATGATGACCCGTCTGAGATCAGAGAATTAGCCCGGTGGCTGGCTGCCATCAACCCTGATATACCGCTGCATCTGTCTCGCTACTTCCCCGCCTACAAAATGGATCAACCTCCCACAGATATCCGGATATTGCAGAATGCCGGAGAAATTGCCCGGGAACATTTGCGTTATGTCTATCTGGGCAACGTTGGCGGCTATGAGTCTCATACCTGCTGCCCGGAATGCGGTCAGATCGTGCTGGACAGATTTAGGCGTCGCAGCCTGTTGCAGCAAGGAAAAATGTGTCCCCACTGCGGGACAGCAATAGCGATTACAGGAGAGGTGCTGTTTGTGTAACGGCGCCTTTTTTATTTCCTCCCGTTCCGCGATGCTTTGCATAGCTATGTATACAAAAAACTCTTGCATTAATATTCATTAATCATGTATAATTATTACTACCATCCAGAACTTCATAATTCCGAAATGGCACTTATTCTAAATATAGGGGGTATAAACATGAAAATAAGTATTTGCGGCGCAACAGGATATACCGGAGAAGAACTGCTGCGAATCCTGTCCGGGCATCCTCAGGCGGAGATTGTTTATATTACATCCGAAAGTCAGACCGGTACAGGGATTCATGAAATTTATCCCCATCTCACCCGATTGTATGACAGCAAGCTGGCCAGTATGGAAGAGATAGAGAACATCGCTTCTGCCAGTGATGTTATTTTTGCGGCTCTGCCTCATGGGCATGCCATGGAGGCAGGCAAGAAGATCATCGCCCAGGGAGCGAAAGTCATTGATCTGGGGGCGGATTATCGTTTCAGTGACCGAAAAGTTTATGAACAGTGGTACAAGGTCCCTCATACTCATCCTGAGGCCAAGGCGGTATACGGTTTAACCGAATTATACCGGGATCAGGTGAAAACGGCCCGTATCGTCGGCAATCCCGGCTGTTACACTACCGCCACGATCCTGGCTCTGGCACCTTTGGTCAAAAACAAACTGATCGAACTGAGCACGATCATCGTAGACGCTAAATCCGGCATTTCCGGCGCTGGCCGGGGTCTTAATCTAGCCTATCATTTCAGCGAAGCTCAGGAAAGCGTTAAGGCATATAATATCGCCGGCCATCGGCATACGCCGGAAATCGAGCAGGCTCTGAGTGAATTCGCTGGTACGGCAGTGACGATTAGTTTTACGCCGCACCTGATTCCCATGACCCGCGGCATCCTATCCACTTGCTACGCCAGCCTGAAGACCGGTGTCACGCCGGATCAGATCGATGAGGTGTTTGCATCTTCTTATCGCCAGGAATACTTCATCCGTCTCTTAGGCCGGGGAGGTTATCCTGTGACCAAAAATACACGGGGTTCCAACTTCTGCGATATCGGCTGGCATTATGACCACCGCACCGGCCGGGTCATTGTGGTCAGCGCCATTGACAACCTGGTGAAAGGCGCCGCCGGCCAAGCCATTCAGAACATGAATGTCATGTTCGGCATCGAAGAGACGACCGGCCTGACACAAGCGCCTTTATATCTGTAGGATACATTGAACTGCTGAATTCAAACTTAGAAAATGTGGGGGACGAATAACGATGAAAAAAATTACAGGCAGTATTACCACGCCGACGGGATTTCTGGCGTCCGGTGTTAAGGCCGGTCTTAAAAAAAGCGGCAAAGAGGATATAGCCATCATTTATTCTGAAACAGCCGCGGCAACGGCAGCGGTGTTTACCACCAATACCATGGCAGCGGCACCGGTCCTGGTGTCCAGAAATAATATTAAAAAGGGCAATGCCCGGGCGATTGTCATCAATTCCGGCAGCGCCAACGCCGGTACCGGCGATCTGGGGTTGAAAAATGCCGAGGAAATGGTGAAGCTGGCCGCCGGGCATCTGAATCTGCCGACAGACCAAGTCCTGGTGGCTTCCACCGGTGTCATCGGGGTACAGCTGCCGATGGATAAAATTGCGGCTGGCATTGCCCAGGCAAAAGCCGGACTTTCCGTCAACGGCGGCGAAAACGCCATGCTGGGCATCATGACCACGGATACCTTCCGCAAAGTGTCGGTTTACGAACAACAGCTCGGCGGCAAAACCGTCCGGATGGCCGGTATCGCCAAAGGCGCCGGCATGATCCACCCCAATATGGCCACCACTCTGTGCTTCGTTACCACGGATGCCGCGGTAGCTCCGGCCATACTGGATAAAGCCTGGCGGGACGCGATCAATTTGTCCTTTCATATGATCACGGTGGACGGGGACACCAGTACTAACGACATGGCGGCAGTGATGGCCAATGGCGCCGCCGGGAATAAAGTCATTGATCAGGCCAGCGGCCAGGATTATGAACTGTTTTACGACATGTTAAAAGCCGTGTGCACCGACCTGGCGAAGCTAGTGGTTAAGGACGGAGAAGGCGCTACTAAATTTCTCGAAATCACCGTCAGCAGCGCCCCCAGCTTTGCCGCTGCCAAAACTGCAGCTATGGCCATTGCTAAATCGCCGTTGGTGAAAACCGCCTTTTTTGGTCAGGACCCCAACTGGGGCCGGATTCTCTGTGCCGTAGGCTATTCCGGAGCACAAGCCGATCCGGCCAAAACTTCCCTGATGATCGGCGGTGTGCCGGTTGTCAAGGCTGGACTGGATGCCCACCCGGATCATCAGACTCTGAAAAAGGTTATGGCGGAAAAAGAGATCAAAGTGGAAGTCGAGTTAGGATTGGGGAAAGAGCAGGCTACTGTCTGGACCTGTGACTTCTCCTACGGGTATATAAAGATCAATGCCGAGTATCATACTTAAATTAATAGCCAAAGGAGATGAGAGCGATGACAAATGCGGAAAAAGTAGCGGTACTAACCGAGGCCCTGCCGTTTATGAAGCAGTTTTTCGGGAAAACGGTGGTCATTAAATACGGCGGCAATGCCATGATTAATGCCGCGTTAAAGCAAAAAGTAATCGAAGATATTATTCTCATGAAATTTACCGGTATGAAACCGGTGATCGTTCACGGCGGCGGCCCGGAAATTACCGCTATGCTCAAGCAGATAGGCAAACAGTCTGAGTTTGTCAGCGGGTTGCGCGTGACTGACACGGAAACCATGGAAATCGCCGAAATGGTTTTGGTGGGGAAACTCAACACTGAGATTGTAAGCCTCTTAAACCGTAACGGCGTTAAAGCCGTTGGTCTGAACGGCAAGGACGCCAATCTGACCATCGCCAAGAAGCATCTGGCCACCGTATATGAAGGAACCCAGGTGAAAGAAGTGGATATCGGCTATGTGGGTGACGTGATAAAAATCAATCCCGAAATCATTTCAGCCCTGCTGGCCCAGGACTATATCCCGGTCATTGCCCCTACCGGCGTAGGGGAAAACGGCGAAAGCTTCAATATCAACGCCGACTACGTGGCCGGTGAGATTGCCGCCGCTCTCGGCGCGGAAAAGCTTCTATTGCTAACCGATGTCGAGGGCATTTATCGTGACTATAAAGATCAATCCAGCTTCATATCCACCCTGACCTTTGCCGAAGCCACCGGCATGATTGCCAAAGGCTCTATTGAGGGCGGCATGGTGCCGAAAGTAGAGGCTTGCGTCCGGGCTTTGGCCGGCGGCGCCGGCAAAACCCATATCATCGACGGCAGACTGCCCCATTCCCTGCTGTTAGAAGTATTCACCAATGAAGGCATCGGTACTGAGGTAGTAAAGACAAAGGGGGAAAGATAACGTGGAGAAAAGCCGGGTCATCGAACTGGATCAGACCTGCTATATGCCCTTGTTTACCAGGTATCCAATCGTGCTTTCCCATGGCGAAGGCCCCTATGTTTATGACACTGCCGGTAAGAAATACCTTGATTTCCTGGCCGGCATCGCGGTGAACGCCCTGGGGCACGGCCACCCTCGCCTGGTGGAGGCCATTGCCGATCAGGCTAAAAAAATGATCCATTGTTCCAACTTATACTATACCGAAGGTCAGGCTCAACTGGCGCAAAAACTGGTGCAGTTGTCCGGTCTGGATAAGGTGTTTCTTGCCAACAGCGGCGCGGAAGCCAACGAAGGAGCCATCAAACTGGCCCGTAAGTATGCCAAGCGAATTTCCCAGGATAAAGTCCAGATCATCACGGCGGAACACTCCTTTCACGGCCGCACCCTGGCTACTGTGACTGCTACCGCCCAGCCGAAATATCAGCACGGTTACGAGCCTCTGCCCGGCGGTTTCCGTTATGTGCCTTATAACGATATCGATGCTCTGGCAACGGTTATGTCCGAGAAAACGGCGGCCGTCATGCTGGAGGCTATCCAGGGAGAAGGCGGCGTCAATATTCCGGATCAGGGGTATTTAAGCCAGGTACGGGCGCTCTGCGACAAATATCAGGCTCTGCTGATCCTGGACGAAGTTCAGTGCGGCATGGGCCGTACCGGTAAGATGTTTGCCTATCAACATGAGGGTGTTAAACCGGATATTGTGACCATGGCCAAGGGCCTGGGAGGCGGAATGCCCATTGGCGCTGTCCTGGGAACCAACCAGGTGGTTCAGGCTTTTTCGCCCGGGGATCATGGCTCCACTTTCGGCGGCAATCCTTTGGCCTGTGCTGCCGCCATTGCGGTCCTGGCCGTGATGGAGGAAGAGAAGCTGCCGGAGAATGCCCAAAAAATCGGCCAATATATGATGGCTGCCCTGGAAGGCTTAAAGCCAAAATATCCCCAACTGATTCAGACGGTGCGCGGCCAGGGGCTGATGATTGGAGTCAAGCTCCATAAGCCCGGTAAAGACATTGTCAATGCCGCTCTGGACGCCGGCGCCCTGATCAACTGCACCAACGGAGATGTGCTCCGGTTTGTGCCGCCGCTCAATATCCGGGTTCAGCATGTGGATGAATTAATTGCTATCCTGGAAAAAGTATTGACCAAAGCCTAAGGGGTTGAGGAGAGGAGAGTATATATGAGCCTTCACGGCAGAGACTTACTATCAGTGCATGAACTGTCCTATGAGGAAGTGCAGGAAATCTTCCGCCTGACCAAGATAGTAAAGGATAAACAAAAAAATGGCCAGGAGCATCACATACTAAAGGGTAAAACTTTGGGCATGATCTTTCAGAAATCTTCCACCCGTACCAGGGTTTCCTTTGAAGTCGGCATGTGGCAGCTAGGCGGCATGGCGATGTTCCTAAGCGCCAATGACCTGCAGATCGGCCGGGGTGAGCCGGTGAAAGACACGGCTAGGGTCTTATCCCGCTATGTGGACGGAATCATGATCCGTACTTTTTCCCATCAGGAAGTGGAAGAACTGGCTCAGTACGCCTCGGTGCCGGTGATCAACGGCCTGACCGACCTGCTACATCCCTGCCAGGCCCTGACCGACGTTTATACCGCTATCGAGCACAAGGGAGAAGTGAAAGGGAGAAAAATGGCCTATATCGGCGACGGCAACAATATGGCCAATTCCCTGATGTACGTTTGCGCCAAAGTGGGCATGAATATTGCCGTGGCCACCCCCAGTGAATATAAACCCAATGAAAGCGTGGTCAGCGGGGCCAGAGAAGATGCCAGGCTGTTTGGCAGCAGCATCGAGCTGACCAATGATCCCTATGAAGCCGTAAAAGACGCCGATATTGTCTATACCGATGTATGGGCCAGCATGGGCGAAAAAAGCAAATGGCATGTCCGCTGGCAGGCCCTGGCCCGGTTCCAGGTCAATAGCGAACTCCTGGGCGTTGCCAAGCCTGATGCTATCGTCATGCACTGCCTGCCGGCCCACCGGGGCGAGGAAATTACCGATGAAGTCATGGAAAGCAAGCAATCGGTGGTCTTTGACGAAGCCGAAAACCGCTTGCATGTTCAAAAGGCAATTATGGCTCTACTAATGGGCCACCCATAATTAGGAGGAGAATAGAATGAGTAAAAATCAGGACGTTAAAAAAGTAGTGCTGGCCTATTCCGGTGGCCTGGACACTTCGGTCATTATCCCTTGGCTGAAGGAAAACTATAACTGCGAGGTTATCGCCATGTGTGCCGATGTGGGCCAGGGCGATGAACTGAACATCGTGCGGGAAAAAGCCATTAAATCCGGCGCCAGCAAGGTATATATCGAAGACCTGAAACAGGAATTTATTGAGGACTTCATTTGGCCGGTGCTGAAAGCCGGCTCGGTCTATGAAGGCAAATACCTTTTAGGCACTTCCTTTGCCCGGCCGATCATTGCCCGGGCCATGGTGGAAGTGGCCAGGAAAGAAGGGGCTGACGCCATTGCTCACGGCGCTACCGGCAAAGGAAACGACCAGGTCCGGTTCGAACTGACCGTCAAGGCTCTGGCGCCTGATCTCAAGATCATTGCTCCCTGGAGGTTGTGGGACATCCGTTCCCGGGAAGATGCCATTGACTATGCGGAAAAACACAATGTGCCGGTGCCTGTGACCAAAAAGCGCCCCTACAGCATGGACCGTAATATCTGGCATCTGAGCCATGAAGGCGGCGATCTGGAAGATCCCTGGAACGCGCCGAAAGATGATGTGTACATGGTAACCAGCACGCCGGAACAGGCGCCTGACAAGGCGGCCTATATTGAGGTGGGTTTTGAGAAAGGCATCCCGGTCTCGGTCAACGGTGAGAAACTGGGCGCAGTGGCTCTGGTGGATAAGCTTAACGCCATCGGTGCAGCTAATGGCATTGGTATTGCCGACATTGTGGAAAACCGTCTGGTAGGAATGAAATCCCGGGGTGTCTATGAAACACCGGGGGGGGCCATTTTATTCTACGCCCATCGGGAGCTGGAGTATCTCACCCTGGACCGGGCCACCATGCACTATAAGGAGCAGGTAGCCGTCCGTTACAGCGAACTGGTGTATGACGGCATGTGGTACTCGCCGCTGAAGAAAGCCATTGACGCCTTTGTGGATTCCACCCAGGAAAATGTCACAGGCCTGGTCAGACTGAAACTGTACAAAGGCAATATTATGAGCGCCGGCGCCAAATCGCCTTATTCTCTGTATCATGAAGGCTTTGTCACTTTTGGCCGTGACGAAGTGTATAATCAAAAGGATGCGGAAGGATTCATCAACCTGTTTGGCCTGCCGCTGAAAATCCGCGCTCTAATGGAGCAGGGGGCTAAGAAACATGAGTAAGCTGTGGGGCGGTCGCTTTACTAAAGGCACCGATGTGATGGTGGAGGAGTTTACCTCATCCATTGCCTTTGACTGCCGGATGTACCGGGAAGATATCGCCGGCAGCATCGCTCATGCCGCCATGCTGGCCAAATGCGGCATTATCGCCGGCGAAGAGGCCGATCTGATCATCGGCGGTCTGAAAGATATCCTGGCCGATATTGAGGCAGGAAATTTCAGCTTTGAAGTATCCCTGGAAGACATCCACATGAATATCGAAAAACGGCTGACCGAGCGGATCGGCCCGACAGGAGGCAAACTGCATACAGCCCGCAGCCGCAACGATCAAGTGGCCTTGGATACTCATCTCTATCTGAAGCGGGAGATTGGCGCCATCGCCCGCCTCCTGACCGATCTGCAGCAGGCCCTTGCTGAAGTGGCGGACAGGCATCAGGAAATCATTATGCCTGGCTACACTCACCTGCAGCGGGCTCAACCTATCCTGTTTTCTCATCATCTGCTGGCCTATTTCTTTATGCTGCAGCGGGATTTTGCCCGGCTGGAAGGAGTCTGGCAGAGAACAGACATGATGCCTCTGGGTGCCGGAGCTCTGGCCGGCACCACATTCCCGATTGACCGGCATTTTGTGGCCCGGGAGCTGGGCTTCAGCCAACTCTACGAGAACAGTCTGGATGCAGTCAGTGACCGGGACTATATCCTGGAATTCCTGTCGTTTGCCGCTATCCTGATGCTGCACCTAAGCCGTCTGAGCGAGGAAATCATTCTCTGGTCCAGCGCCGAATTCTCCTTTATTGAACTGGATGACGCTCACTGCACCGGCTCCAGCATTATGCCCCAGAAAAAAAATCCCGATGTGGCCGAACTGGTCAGAGGCAAAACTGGCCGGGTGACAGGTCACCTGATGGCTCTCCTGACCGTGGCCAAAGGATTGCCTCTGGCTTATAACAAGGATCTGCAGGAAGACAAAGAAGGCCTGTTTGATACCATTGACACCGTCAAGTTCAGTCTGTCAGTGTACGCCTCCATGCTGCGGGCCATGCGGATCAATGCTGAACGCACCGGTCAGGCGGTGCGGCAGGATTTTTCCAATGCGACTGACATGGCTGACTATCTGGTGAAAAAAGGACTTCCCTTCCGTCAGGCCCATGAAGTAGTGGGCAAATGCGTCCATTACTGCATCGAACAAGGTAAGTACTTGCTGGATCTAACCTTAGATGAATTTCGCCGGTTTTCGCCTCTGTTTGAAGAAGATATTCTGGAAGCTATCCGTGTGGAGACCTGCATCAGCGCCCGCAACTCTTACGGCGGCACATCCTACAGCCAGGTCCGGCGGGCGTTGACCCAAACGACTGCCATTCTCCGGGAACAGGGCAAAAGCTGCGAAAAAATGAAATAGACAACAAAATACAACTGATCGTTTACGACGGACATATTTCGTAAAATTACGCCTCTTCTGCTGGTTGTGCATTGACATGTATACAATAAACAAGATATAATAATCCTAATTTATACTGGCTATAGAAATACTGCGGCAAAGCGAAGAGGAGGTTGTATCGTGACCGATATCAAGGTGAAAACGGTCAGTAAGCCCGGTTCCCTGCCTGATGAGAGCAGGCTGGGGTTCGGAGCTTATTTTACGGACCACATGTTTGTTATGGACTATGAAACCGGTAAGGGCTGGCATGATCCCCGCATTGAACCTTATGAGGAATTTTCGCTCTTTCCAGCGGCCATGGTTCTGCATTACGGCCAGGCAATTTTTGAAGGCATGAAGGCTTTCCGCACGGTAGATAACCGGATCGTCGTGTTCCGTACTAAGGACTATCTGCAGCGGTTTAACCGCTCGGCGGAAATTCTCTGTATCCCCCGGATGGATGCGGATTTGCTGGAACAGGCCCTGTACCAGCTGCTCAAGCAAGAGGCTCACTGGGTGCCTGGCCGGTTGGGAACGTCTTTATACATCCGGCCTTTTGTCATTGCCACCGATCCCTATGTGGGAGTAAAATCCTCCGACACATTTAAACTGTTCATCATTCTCTCGCCGGTGGGGGCTTACTATGCTTCCGGGTTCAATCCGGTAAGCATCAAAGTCGAAGACAAATATGTGCGGGCAATTCACGGCGGCATCGGCGAAGCGAAAACCCCTGCCAACTATGCCGCCAGTCTCCGGGCCCAGGTAGAGGCCAAAGAGGAAGGTTATAGCCAGGTGCTCTGGCTGGATGCAGCGGAACGCAAATATGTGGAAGAAGTCGGCACCATGAACATTTTCTTCAAAATTAATGGCGAATTGGTGACTCCTAAGCTTAACGGCAGTATTCTGAGCGGCATCACCCGCCGTACGGTTATTGAGATATCCAGAGAGTGGGGCGTAAACGTCACAGAACGTCAGATTTCAGTGGATGAGCTGTTCGAGGCTCATGACAGAGGCCAGTTGGAAGAGGTTTTCGGATCCGGTACGGCGGCAGTAATTTCACCGGTAGGCGAGCTTTCCTGGAAAGGCCGTAAAATTGTGATCAATAATAATCAAACCGGTCCATTCAGTCAAAAATTGTTTGATTATGTGGCTGGTCTCCAGTATGGAAATTTGAGCGATCCCCACGGCTGGGTCAACGAAGTCACTAAATTATAAAAAAAATTATCAAACCTCCCATGTGGGAGGCTTTTCTTTACCAATTTTGCTTATACTAAGTGCTGTAATCCGGTGTGAAATTTTTTTTGGAAAAATTCAGAGACAAAAGGTTTTTCCTGTTATTGGACAGAATATGTATTAAGTAAGGATGGTTGAGGTGATTCAGTATGATGTTGCAGATTCGCGGAATTATCGCAACAATGACCCTGCTTGATCTGATTGATATATTTATTGTGGCAGTATTTCTCTACAAAGTGTATGTCACAATTAAAGATACCCGCGCCAATAACCTTCTGAAAGGGTTGGTTGTTTTGCTCATGCTGACTTTGGTCAGCAAGTGGCTCAGCCTGAATGTGATCAACTGGCTGCTGCAAAAAACCATGACAGTGGTGCTTGTGGCTCTGCCAATTGTTTTTCAGCCGGAATTACGGCGCGCTTTAGAACAATTGGGGAAAGGAAATATTTTCCGAAAAAATGTATTCCTGAATGAGCAGGAGGCGGAAACCTTTATTGCGGAGCTGGTTAAGGCCGCGGTTACCTTATCCAAGAATAAAATCGGCGCTTTGATTGTGCTGGAACGGGAAATTGGGTTGAACGACTATATGGAGCAGGGCATTAAAATTGATGGGCAGGTATCCAGTGAGTTTATTATCAATATTTTTATCCCCAATACCCCTCTCCATGACGGAGCAGCCATCATCCGGGGAAACCGGGTTATGGCCGCAGGCTGTCTGCTGCCTCTTACCGACGACGGTACATTGAATAAAGAATTGGGGACCCGGCACCGGGCGGCTATCGGGGTGACAGAACAGACCGACGCACTGGTGGTGGTGGTCAGTGAGGAAACCGGCGTGATCTCTCTGGCGCGAAGCGGCCAGCTTCTGCGCTACCTGGATGGGGAAGGACTGCGTAAAAATCTGACTCCGCTTTTAGTCAGCAAGCAATCCGGCCTGAGTGACTTTTTCCGCTGGAGGTCAGCTTCATGATGGAAAAAATCGGACGAAACAACATTTTCATTAAAATCCTGGCTTTTATCCTGGCTACGATATTGTGGCTGTATGTGATGAATGAACAAAATCCTCCCTTGGAGACATCTCTTACCGTGCCTTTGGAAACGAGAAATCTGGCAGCCAATCTTTTGGTGGTAGACTCGCCTGACGCTATCAAAGTCAAAGTGCGGGGGCCACGCAGTCTGATTGCAGGTCTCCTGCCCCGGGATATCAAGCCTTACGTCGATGTGAAAGACCTGGCGGAAGGAAAGCACTCTCTGAATGTGGCTGTACATTTGCCGCTTAGTTTGGAACTGGTTGAGGTGAATCCGGAGAAAGTAACTTTAAACCTGGATTTGAGCGCACAGAAACAAATGGCGGTGTCACTCAGGCTGACCGGCACGACCGGCCCCGATATCGTAGTGGGTAAGACCGGCATTGATCCGACTCAGGTTGTAGTGTCCGGTGCTAAAACTTTTGTTGATGCGGTGGACCGAGTTGTGGCTACGGTGGATATGACAGGTAAGACGAAGGAGTTTACCGCTGAGGTGCCGGTGGTTTTTTATGCCCGGGACGGGCGGCAGATTGAACGGCTGACCGCCAAGCCGGACCGGGTGAAGGTATCTACGGTGCTGAAGCAGGTTACTGACAAAAAGGTCGTGGAAGTCAAGACCATGATCTATGGTGAATTGCCAGCCGGTGTTACTCTGACCCGGATCAGCGGGGAGCCCAATCAGGTAGAACTGCAAGGCAACCCGGATGTTTTAGCTAAAATAGAATCTATCTATACCGAACCGATCAATATTGGCGGCATCACGCAAAGCATCAAAAAAGAAGTCAGACTGCAACTGACGCGAGAGCAAGACAAAGAAGTGATCGTTGTGCCGGAGAAGATTACGGTGAGCATAGAAGTCGGACCCTCGGCACGCTAGGAGACCGTTGAAAAAGGCCCATCTGCGTTGTCAGTCCTGCGGGCGCGCCCTCGTTCTTCCTAGCATCTGGACCTTTTTGAACGGTCTCAGTTTCTAGGCGGTAGATGCGTTTTGCAAAAAGTTCTAGGAGACCGTTAAAAAAGGAGTTTAAGGTATTGCTGCGGATTACAGATTTTCGGGTGCATATTGATGATGATACGCCGCTTGCGCGTTTGGCCGCCAAGCGGCTAAAAGTGTCCGGGGACGCAATCGGAGAAATTTCCATTGTGCGTAAGGCGCTGGATGCCCGGCGCAAGAATAACATTAGTTTTGTTTACACGCTGGATGTGTCGGTGAGATCAGCCGAGGGACTGATCCTTTCCCGGCTGGCAGGGGATCAGCATGTGGCGGTTGTTTCTCCGCCGGCGGCGGAATCTCTGGAGTATGGCTTAAGGCCGCTGACGCACCGGCCGGTGGTGGTGGGATTCGGCCCGGCCGGTATGATGGCGGCGCTGCTGTTGGCCCGGCACGGCTATAAGCCGCTGGTGCTGGAACGGGGCCGGGATCTGGACCGCCGGGCGCAGGACGTAGCTGAGTTTTGGCGCAGCGGCAGCCTGGATCCTGTTTCCAATGTTCAGTTTGGTGAAGGCGGCGCCGGCACTTTTTCCGACGGCAAGCTGACCACCCGGGTGACCGACCCGCGCATGCAGGAAGCTTTGGCGATACTGGTGGAAGCCGGCGCCCCGCCGGAAATCCGCTATACATATAAGCCCCATATCGGCACTGACAAGCTGAGGACCGTGGTAAAAAACATCCGGCAGCAGATCATTGCCTGCGGCGGAGAAGTCCGCTTTGAGGCTCAGGTCACGGATTTATACTTGCCTGACGGACGATTGGCTGGTATGATGATAAACGGACAGGAAAAGTTTGATTCTGAGATCCTGATTCTGGCCATCGGCCATAGCGCCAGGGATACATACGGGATGCTTTCCCGGCGGGGAATGGCTATGGAAGCCAAAGCTTTCGCTGTGGGGGTGAGAATTGAGCATCCCCAGGATATGATTGATCGGGCTCAGTATGGGCCGTCAGCCGGTCACCCTAAATTGGGCCCGGCAGATTACTCCCTGGTGTATCATGATCAGGCCTCCGGCCGGACGGCCTATTCCTTTTGCATGTGCCCGGGGGGCCAGGTGGTGGCGGCGGCTTCCGAACCGGGGAGAATGGTCACCAACGGCATGAGCCTGCACCAACGAGCCAGTGGCATTGCTAACAGTGCCCTGATCGTCAATGTGGGTCCGGCGGATTTTGGTTCTCATGTCCTGGACGGCATCCATTTTCAACAACACTATGAGCAACTGGCCTTTCAGGCCGGCGGCGGCGACTACTCTGCTCCCGCCCAGAGTGTGGGCGACCTATTGAGCGGCAGGGTGCCCGCTAAACCACAGTATTTGACTCAGCCTACCTATTTGCCGGGGGTGAGACCGGTTGATCTGGGGGTCTGCCTGCCGAGCTATATCTGTCAGACACTGGCCAAGGCCCTGCCTGATTTTGGCCGTAAGATAAAAGGCTTTGATCATCCCCAGGCAGTGATGACCGGAGTGGAGATGCGCTCATCCGCGCCGGTCAGGATCATCCGGAATAAAGACTACCAATCGGTCAACAGCACCGGCGTCTACCCGGTGGGCGAGGGCGCCGGCTATGCCGGCGGCATCATGAGCGCCGCCCTGGACGGGATGAATGCGGCTGCGGCGATTATGGCTAAATACAAACCTTATAATTCATAATTTAAATACTAGGAACTTGTTGTAAAACCAATCTGTTTCCTAAAATCTGGAACCGCTCGAAAAGGTTCAGATGCTAGCTGCGACGAGGACGGGCGTGCGACTGTACATTCGCAGGGTACGTCGATACTGGAAAGATGCGGAGCATCGTGAGATCAGGAGGAAACCAAACACTTTTCGGTGTAGTTACAGCAAATAGACTACTGCATATGAAACCGAAAATTGATGTTTTCTGAATGAGCCTGCCCACAGGAGGCTGAAGTGACGCAGATGAGCCTTTTCAACGGTTTCTCAAGGGGAGAAATATATGGGAAAACTATTTGGGACAGACGGCGTGCGCGGAGTGGCCAACCAGGAACTGACCCCAGAACTGGCCTTTCGCCTGGGCCGGGCTGCGACTTGCCATTTCGGACAGGAATATGAGAATCCGGTTTTGATTATTGGCCGTGACACCCGGATATCGGGACAGATGCTGGAAAGCGCTTTGGCCGCCGGCATTTGCTCGGCCGGCGGGCAGGCCGTGCTGGCTGGAGTGGTTCCCACGCCGGCCGTGGCCTATTTGGCCAAAACTCTGGGCGCTCAGGCCGGGGTGGTGATTTCGGCATCTCACAATCCCTTTCCGGACAACGGGATTAAGTTCTTTGCCGGCAATGGCTATAAACTGCCGGATGAGGTGGAGGAACAACTGGAAAGCCTGGTGCTGGCGCCAACGGATCGCCTGCTCCGCCCCACCGGCGGCAGCGTGGGCACCATCCTGCACCGGCATGACCTCCTGAATCAATACATTGAGTATGCTGCAGGCACAGTGTCCTGCCGCCTGTCCGGATTGAAAGTGCTGGTGGACTGCGCTAATGGCGCTGCCTATGAAGCTGCGCCCCGCATTCTGAAATCCTTGGGAGCGGAAGTGACCGTGCTGTTTGATGATCCGGACGGAGTGAATATCAATGATCACTGCGGCTCGACCCATATGGAACGGCTCCGGCAGGCTGTTGTCGAACAGGGCGCCCACGTAGGCATCGCCCATGACGGCGACGCTGATCGCTGCCTGATAGTAGATGAAACCGGTGAAGCCGTAGACGGTGATCAGATCATGACCATCTGCGCCCTGGAACTTTTGCGGCAAAATAAACTCAAAGATAAAACCCTGGTGGCCACGGTCATGAGTAATATCGGCCTGCACCAGGCCATTAAAAAAGCCGGCGGTTCTGTGGTCACAACCGGCGTAGGCGACCGTTACGTCCTGGAAGCCATGCTGGCTGAAGGATATTCCCTGGGCGGCGAGCAATCGGGTCATATTATTTTCAATGACTACGCCACCACCGGAGACGGCATTATCACGGCCCTGCAGGTCCTGGCGGCCCTGGAACAGTCCGGCAGAAAAATGTCCGAACTGGCCGGTCTGATGACCCGATTCCCGCAGGTCTTAAAAAATATCCGGGTAAAGAGCAAAGAAGGCTGGCAGGAAAATTCGCAAATTGCCGCCGCTATCCGTCAAGGCGAGGCCGAGCTGGGTGAAGAAGGCCGCATCCTGGTCCGTCCTTCCGGCACCGAGCCCTTGATTCGGGTTATGGCCGAAGGTCCGGGTCTGGATCAGCTGAACCGGATTGTGCAGACGATTGCTGATACCATTGAACATCAACTGACATAAGCCGACAAAAAGCAAAGCGGTTGACCGCGTAGCCTAAATCGGCTACAATAAAAACAGTATGTTTGAGGAGCGCGATCTTGCGCTCCTCAACATATATATAACTAGATTAAGGGGGTGAGCTATGGATAGGAGCGGGATCAATGCGGGAAACTGAAAAAAGCGCTGGTGCTTGGGAAAAATCCGTTGCATACTCATCTGCAGCCTGGAATCCGGGACCGTTCAAAAGGGTCCAGATACTAGGCACGACGAGGACGCGCGCGCAGACAGTACATTCCAAAGGGTACGGCAAGCGCGCGCCCGCAGGAGTAACGACGCAGATGGGCTCTTTTCAACGGTCCCCGAGCAGACGAGGGAGAGGTTTATCGAACCGTCAGCGGATGCCTCTCGGCTGGGCGGACGCAGCCGCAAGCAATCGACAAAACCGCAAAGCGATTTGCGGGACAAAACGGATTGCGGCGTCCGAAAACAATGGATAAATGAATAGTGAATAGTAGTAATGGAGGAATGCTCTGTATGTGTGGCATTGTTGGTTATATCGGGCCGAAACCGGCCGCGAAGTTTTTATTAGATGGAATGAGTAAGTTAGAATATAGAGGATATGATTCCGCCGGAATTGCCGTTTATGACGGTAACCGGATCAATGTGGAAAAAAGCGTGGGCCGACTTTCGAGCCTGGAAAAGAAACTGGATGGACGTTTTCCGGCAGGGCACGTTGGCATCGGGCACACCCGCTGGGCTACCCATGGCCGCCCCTCGGACGTGAACGCCCACCCTCATGCCGACTGCAGCGGTAAATTTGTCGTCGTCCACAATGGTATCATTGAAAACTATCTGCATATTAAAGAACAGCTCATAGCCAAGGGTCATAAGTTTGTTTCTGAGACTGACACGGAGGTAGTGGCTCATTTGCTGGAGGAATACTATCAGGGAGATTTTGAAGCAGCTGTCAAAAAGGTGCTGTCTGAAATCGAAGGATCTTATGCCTTGGTGTTTTTGTCGCAACATGACCCGGACAAGATTATCTGCTCCAAACAGGATAACCCCATGGTCATTGGTCTGGGTGACGGGGAGAATTTCATCGCCTCAGACATCCCGGCCATTATTAACCACACCCGTAAAACCTATATCTTAAGTGACGGCGAAGTAGCCGTGGTTACCAATGACTCGGTTTGGGTAACCAACCGCCAGGGAGTGCCGGTGAGCAAGAAAGTGTTCGAAATCAGCTGGACGGCGGAAGCAGCCGAAAAAGGCGGCTACGAGCACTTCATGATCAAGGAAATTTACGAGCAGCCCAAGGCTATCCGGGAAACCATGACCGGACGTCTGTCCAAAGACGACAGTACCGTGCTGTTTGACGAACTGAAATGGACGAAAGAAGAAGCAGCCGCCATTAAAAAAATCGTGATTACTGCTTGCGGTACGGCCTATCACGCCGGTATCGTCGGCAAATATTACCTGGAGCAATTGGCCCGTCTGCCGGTGGAGGTGGATATCGCCTCTGAGTTCCGTTATCGTTCCCCCCTGGTGGATTCCAGCACTCTGGCTATCGTCATCAGCCAATCCGGCGAAACCAGCGATACCCTGGCCGCGTTGAAAGAAGCCAAGCGCCTGGGAGCCCGGACTTTGGCCATCACCAATGTCGTCGGCTCATCCATCGCCCGTGAAGCTGATCAGGTCATCTATACCTGGGCCGGGCCGGAAATAGCGGTTGCCTCTACTAAGGCCTATACCACCCAGTTGGTCAGCTTGTGCCTGTTGGCCCTGTATATTGCCAAACTGCGGGGGGCCATAGACCAGGCAGCCCTGCAGAAGATAATCCGGGGACTGAAAAATCTGCCGGAGCAGGCTCATGAAATACTGGAAGATGTAGAGCCGATCAAAACATTTGCCACCCAATATGGCTTTAATGAGGATGTCTTTTTCATTGGCCGCTCTCTGGACTATGCTGTGGCCCTTGAAGGGTCTCTGAAACTGAAAGAAATCTCCTACATCCACGCTGAAGCCTACGCTGCCGGCGAACTCAAGCACGGCACACTGGCCCTGATCATCGAAGGAGTGCCTGTCATCGCCCTGGCTACTCAGACAGATGTATATGAGAAAACGATCAGCAACATCCAGGAAGTCAAGGCCCGGGATGCCGTAATCATCGGTCTGGGCTTCAAGGGTGACAAAAATCTGCAGAAGTATGTGGATCATGCCATCTTCATTCCGGCCACTGAGAAACATCTGGCCCCCATCCTGGCGGTCATTCCGTTGCAGCTGCTGGCCTACTATGCCGCTGTCACCAGAGGCTGCGACGTGGATAAGCCGAGAAATTTGGCCAAGAGCGTAACAGTAGAATAAAAAAATATAGTTAAAGAACCCCAGAGGCGACTGCGAAAGCATAGCCCCTGGGGTTCTTTACTGCACGAATATTATAAAAGCAGGCAAATTAGCCACATATTTAGTGCGAATTTGCCTATTTTAGGCTTGTTTTTAACTTTTTTTGTTATTTTTTCCCATTAAATATTATTATCTTCAATACGATAAAATTTAGGGATAATTATATTCTCCACGTCCTCAAATCCGAGCCTTTTGAATGATTTCGTTTAAGAGCCCTGCTGCCGACTGGAAAGGAGTTAGGGTATGATTAATTTTACTGTTAAGCTTACTTCGCATGTGCTAATCGCCGACGATAACCGGTTTATGAGAACGGTTTTACGGGATATTCTCAAAGAAGACGGATATGAAATTGTTGAAGCCTGCGATGGTGCGGAAACGATCCGGTTATTCGAGCAGTACCAGCCGGATTTGGTTATTTTAGACATTATTATGCCGGAGATCAATGGCTGTTCGGTCTGCAAGCAGCTGCGCAGCCTGGAAAGCGGCAAGGCTATTCCGATCCTGATGCTCACCGCCCGGGAGGATGAAGAGACCATTAAGACCACCTTTGCCGCCGGCGCTGATGACTATATCACGAAGGATTTCAATCCACTGGTGCTGAGGCATCGGATCAAGCGGCTGCTGGAAGCTGAGCGTGACCGGAAAATGGTGGCGCGTCTGGCCTGGACGGAGCGGTTAAACGTGATTGGTGAAATAGCAGCCGGTATCGGCCATGAGGTACGCAATCCCATGACTACGGTCAGAGGCTTTTTGCAGTTTTTAAGCCGCAAAGAAGAACTGAAAAATCAGTTAGAGTACTTTGACTTGATGATCAAGGAACTGGACCGGGCCAATAACATCATTACGGAATTTCTTCTGCTGGCTAAGGATAAGGCCATGGATTTTCAGAGGGTGCCGTTAAACGAGATCATTCATAAGCTATTTCCGATGTTACAGGCGGATGCTTTTTTAAATTCCTGTCAAATCGTTCTTGCACTGGAAGAAACCCCGCCCATCCTTTTAGATGCTTATAGCATTCGGCAAGTGATTTTAAATATGACCCGAAATGCCATAGAGGCCATGCCCGAGGGAGGCAAGATCATCATCCGCACCGGCGCCGCCGATCAAAAGGTATTCCTGGCCATCGAAGATGAAGGGGCAGGGATTTCACCGGAAATATTGCAGAAAATCGGCAATCCGTTTGTAACCACTAAAGAACACGGATCAGGACTGGGGTTAGCCATTTGCTATCGTATTGCCCAGAGACACGGTGCGGGAATTTCGGTCAGCAGCACAGTCGGACAGGGGACGGTTTTTACTGTGACTTTTAATCCGGCTATATCCCCAAAATAAGAAATCCCCTGCTAGGGGGATTTCTTATTTTGGGGATATAGAATGGAAAAATATTGCTTGCGGCTAAATCCAAAACCAATCTTTCCTAAGCGTGGGATGATACTCTAATGGCAAGGTTACGTGGCGATACGATGGTTCCCAGGATTTGAGGGGCAGCCTGGGCCAGGGCGGTCACCACTATGGGGTCAAATTGTAGGCCGCTATGCCGATGCAATTCGTTCAAGGCTGCGGCAACCGGAATACGGGGCTGGTATGGCCTTCCCGATACCATGACGTCGAAGGCGTCCACCACGGCGCAGATGCGGGCGAAGAGGGGAATCTCATTGCGGCTGATGCCAAAAGGATAGCCGCGGCCATCGATCCGCTCATGATGATAGAGCGCTACCTCCGCCACTTCATTGGGATATCCCGCTTCTTTAAGAATCATATAACCTAGGATCGGATGCTTTTGTACAACCTCATAATCTGTATAGGTTAACTTCCGCTTGGCAGGTTCGATGCTCAGCAGCAGTTTCCCTACATCATGCAGCAGGCATCCAAGCCTGAGCTCGAGGGTGTCCTTAATTCCCAGCCGCCCGGCTACCACAGCTGCCAGTTTGCTGGTATTGGCGGCATGAAGAGCAGTCTGGGGATCTTTGTTGCGGAGTTTGATCTGTAAGCTGCCGAGACACACATCTTTGACCCAGCGGACGGACTCTGAAATCTCCATGTATCCTCCAGTAGGGCTTTTTAATACACTGTATGCAGCAATGTTTTTTCTGGTGCCGCATCAGAATTTAGGACTTTTCGGACAGAGTGTTGGCAGCATTCCTCTCGTTATAACCGAAAAGTCCCTTAAATTCTCTGCGGTTCCGGGATGCGTCGCATCTCTGGGCATCAGAATTTAGGACTTTTCGGCGGAGTGCTGGCAGCATAGCTCTCATTATAACCGAAAAGTCCCTTAAATTCTCCGCGGTTCCGGGATGCGTCGCATCTCTGGGCCTACCAAAGGTATTGCGGCTTGTTCTCCGAACTAAAATTGACTGAGGCTTTGGGAAATGGTATCGGCAGGCGTCTCAGGCTGTCCGGGGAAAGGGTTGACGTCGTCAGACGCTTGGCGTTATGCATCAGGGCTTCCAGGGGGGAGATGTGAAGGGTGTTGTGGGAAAAAAGCGTAAGATTTAAAAGCTGGCCGGTCTTTACGTCATAGATAGTCTGGTGCAGGGTAACATAATAGGCATTGAACTCATCTTTTATAGCATAGCCTGATATTTCCGGCATGATCAAAAATTCGCAGCCTTCTGCCAGGGCTTTTTGCCGCCAGATATTTTCTGATGCAGGACCGGTATCGATCACATATCCGGGCAGAATCTGGCGATATTCATCCCACAGGGTCTGCTGCATATACCAAAACTCTTGCTGCAGGCCGGATGGCAGGCGGTTAGCCACCGGGGCCACGTAGACTCTGGGAGAGGCGCCGATGCGGGAGGGCGCCTGGATGATCCCGGCTTCCAGGGCCTTCTGGCGTTGGCGGTAATAGTTCTTGATCGCCACATCCAGATAAACCTCAAGATGGTGAGACACCCCATTGATGGAGGCAGGTATTTTCCAGGTGATCTCGCGGCCAAACTGACGGTACCGGCCTAGGCTTTGCAGTATGCCGGTAATCGGATCGCCGCGTATAACCACCCGGGTCAGATTTAGACGATACCCGAATTGCCGGGCAAAGGCAGCATTGCCTACAGCCGGGGCGCCAAACGTTATAATCTCGAGCTGTTCCGGTTGCACTCCCATGTCCAGCAGCTTGGTCGCGGTTAGAATGGCGGCGGCGCCGCCCAGACTGTGCCCTGCCAGGTAGAGTTTCCGGTTCCGGTCAGCCAGCAAAAGTTCCTTCAGGCGCTGAGCCAGTGCGGTTGGTTTGCCGGGAGTTTTGCCCATCAGGGCTGTCTGGACAAACTGGTAAAAACCCCGATGCACTTTTGGCCGAGAGTCGGTGATATTCCGGGGGTCGGCATTCTGGACAAGCTCATCTAAAAAGTTTCCTGCAAAATTGATCATGTCGATTCGCAGGTCAACCTTCAGGTTCTTAAAGTTTTCTGTGCCCACGATGGCTAATATATATACTGGCTGGTCAGAGGTTGATTCGTTGCTGGCCAGAAGAAAGCGGGTATCCGCCTTTGCTGATACCTGATCAAAGTATTCGACGGTAAAGCCGCTTTGCTGCAGATAGTTGCAGGCCATGGCTCCGCTGCGGCCGCTGTATACCGCCATACAGGCCCCGGCCGTCAGGTATAAATTCAATGCTTCCTCATAATCCTCTTTTATCCCAGCCTGGACCGTTGCAGGCATAAAACCGCAGAGCAAGTTAAAAGACAGCAGAATATAGATCAGAAACGAAATAAACTTCGACATCAAACTTCGTCCTTTTATCGTTTTACATTTAGTTTAAATATGCTTCGACATTTTCGGAAAAAATCCCTATGAGCAGGATTGACAGCAGGATGATCGGAATGCCGGAACGAAAACAATTAATAAAAAAATTACATGGGGATGCGGAGGATTCCATATGAGTCAGAGAACGCAGACGATTACCGCCAGAGTATTTCGCTGGGAACCTGGCGGGGAGAAAACGGGGGACTTTCAGACAGTCCATATTCCGTCGGAACAGCCTCTGTCAGTGATGGCCCTGCTGGCCAAGATCCATGATCAGGACGGGACATTTGCCTGCCGTACTTCTACCTGTTTTAAAGGGATATGCGGATCATGCATGGTGCGGGTGAACGGCCAGGACGTGATGGGCTGCACCACTTTAATCCAACCCGGTGAAACCGTGGTCATCGAACCTCATTCCCAGTTCCGGGTGATCCGGGATGTGGCAGTGGATTTCGCGCAGCCGGTAGGAGACCGTTGAAAAAGGCCCATCTGCGTCACTTCAGCCTCCTGCGGGCGCGCGCTTGCCGTACCCTCTCGAACGTACTGTCTGCACGCGCGTCCTCGTCGCGCTGTATCAGAATTTGTGACTTTTCGGGGAGATAGGTAGTGGATGATTTCTCATAAGCCGAAAAGTCACCTAAATTCTTCACTAGTACGGCAACGCAGGCGTTGCTTTTACCTTGCATCTGAACCTTTTTGAACGGTCTCCGATTCGAGGCTGCAGATAAGTTTTGCAACAGATTCTAGGGGGAAATAAAAAGTATGAAGATAACGGAACAGATGCAAACAGACGTGCTGGTAATCGGGGCGGGCGGCGGCGGTTTGCGGGCCGCGTTGGCGGCAGCCGAAGCCGGGTCCCAAGTATTGTTGGTCAACAAGGGACCGGTGGCCCGGTCCGGCATTACCCTGACCGCTGCCGGCGGCATGCAGGCGCCTTTTGCCGCCGGAGACGATCCGGAACGGTATTTCACCGATACGATAGAGAATGGCTACTATTTGGCCGATCAGAATCTGGTCAAAGTTCTGGCTGAGGATGCCTGTGCCCGGGCCTTGGATGCCGAACGCTTCGGCGCCAGATTAGTTCGTGATACAGCGGGAGATTTGCAGTGTAAACAATTTCCCGGGCAATCCAAACCCCGCAACCTGTTCTTTAAAGGCGGCGGAGTGGGACTGGCGGCGGCTCTGGCCAGGGCCTGCCGCAATCATGATAGGATCACTGTCGTGGATGACTTTTATGTTTCCGGCTTGCTGAAAAGCCAGGACTTGCCCGGTGCAGCCGCCGGAGCGCTGGGCCTGGATCTGCGCCGGGGTGGTCTGACTCAGATTAATGCCAAAGCAGTGGTCGTAGCGACCGGCGGTTTCCAGTGGTTATGGGCGGTAAACGACTGCCCTGCCGACGCCACCGGCGATGGGCTGGTCCAAGCCTACCGGCTGGGGGCTGAGCTGGTGGATATGGAAATGGTTTTGTTTTATCCTACGGTGATTGTCTGGCCTGAATCAGTTAAAGGAGCCTTTGTTCATTATGAGTTTTTGAGTCCGGAGATGCTGGACGGCAATGTGTATGACAAAAACGGGCAGCCGATTTTGCCCAAACCGCTGCCGGTGAGAGATACGGCCATGCGTCTGATGGCAGGGGCAATTGCCGACGGCCGGGGTACAGACAGAGGCGGGGTGCTGTGGTCGGTAGCCGACTCTCCCAAAGGAACTGATGCCATCCGAAAGATGCTGAACCTGGCTCAGTATAACTATATACGGGCCCATGGCCTGGAGCCGGCCACCGATCAGGTGGAAACAGCCCCCGGCGCTCATTACCTGATGGGAGGCATCCATATTGACGAAACCTGCCGGACATCAGTCCCCGGCCTGTTTGCGGCGGCTGAGTGCGCCGGCAACTTTGACGGGGCAAACAGGCTGGCCGGCAATGGCATTACCGCTACTCAAGTGTTCGGGGCAAGAGCCGGCCTGACGGCTCATGCCTGGGCGGCTGCCAACGGACCGATGGCAGTGGATACGGCCGTGCAGGAACAGGAAACGGCCAGAGTGGCTGCTAAAGTTTCAACCAGGCCCTGCCAGGAGACATCACTGGTTCCGTTGCGGGACAAACTCCGGGCTGCCACGCAAACCTACGCCGGCGTCAACCGGAATGCCGACGGTTTGCTCCGTCTGGTGACCGCCGCCCGGGAAGTGCAGCTGGCGGCCTCTGAGATACAGGTGGCGGATCAGGCTGTGTTTAACCAGCAATTAGTGGACTTACTGCAGCTGGAGACCCTGTGCGAAGCGGCCGGTCTGGTGGCTGGCAGCGCCCTCCTGCGCCAGGAATCCCGCGGACATCACTACCGTACCGATTTTCCCCAACAGAACGACGTTTTCTGGCGGCAGCATACCCTGGCCTACAAGCTGGAAACAGGGCCCAGGTTTACGGTGAAACCGGTAGTAAAGCTGTAATGTATCTGATCGCATAAAAAAAATGATCCCGCAGGTTGATTTTCGTGCGGGGTCATTTTGTGGAAAAGTCTATTAGAAACCTATCTTCAGCCTCGAACCTGGGACCGTTCAAAAAGGTTCAGATGCTAGGCGCGACGAGGACGGGCGTGAGACTGTACGTTCGCAGGATACGTCGAACGTCCGCCCGCAGGAGCAACAACGCAGATGGGCTTTCAACGGGCCCCTATTGACTGCGCAGCTCTTGATATAACTTGGCCGACACTTCGGCGATAAAATTGCTGGCGTACTCCTCTGAACGCTTGGTTTTGGTGTACACACTGATCAGGATCTGGTCTTTGCCATCGTCCACAATGCCCACATCACATAAGATGCCGGGCAGGGAGCCGACTTTATGCATAACTTTGCTGCGGGACATAAAGCGGGGAATTTCTTCTTTAAAGATGGTTTGGGCCAGCTCTTCCTTTAAAATAACCGATTTCTGCTTGCCCAGGTATTGCTCCTGATAGATGGTTTCAAAGACTTTAGCCATCTCGTACGGGGTTGTCACGCTGTGGTAGCCAAATTGCCGCCAAGCCTCCTTGCTGTGGATCCGCGTTTTGGTCAGGCCTAAATCTAAGAGCACCTGAGTCAAAGCCCGGGGCTTACGTTTTTCCAGCTCATCCAGCAGTTGATAAAACGCCGGATTATCACTGACGGTCATCATCTTTTTGATTTGTTCGTCATATTCCCGCTTGTCGGCCTTATCGACTTCATCGTACAGGTATTTGTACACGGCCAGGGCGACCACCAGTTTGTGAGTGGAAGCAGTGGGAAAGATGTCGTGCTCATGATTGGCAACGGCCTGTCCGGTTTTCAGGTTTTTGGCATAAATGCCGCTTTTTCCATTGAATATTTGTACCTGCCGGTAGATCCGTTCGACGCGGATCGGTTGTTTGGCCTGCTGTCCGGCATTTTGCCCTGATTCCGCCGCATTCGGCTGACGGGGGGCGGGCAGGGGCCGGCGTTGCGGCGCCTGACAGGCACTAAGGACAAACCATGACAATAACCATAGCGCCAGGATGTACACAAGGGTTTTTCGCGTCATATTTCACATCCCTTTAGTACGTAGTAATTTGATAAATGTAGTGTAACCGATTGGCGCCAGGATTATTTTGGCCAGATTGCAGTTCTGGCCGGCTGGGCGGAATTTACTCTCACAGTCCTTACGGTTATAATAGAAATAATATGCAGTGGAGGGGAGGTATAAGATCAATATGAATCAAACGGCGTCAATAGCGTCTGTCACCAGTTTGTCCGCCGAATATTGGCAGGGCGTGAGAGATGGATTACCGGTGGTTTTGGGAGTGGCGCCTTTTGGTTTGATCTGTGGCGTCATGGGTCTGACCGCCGGTCTGACCGGGATAGAAACTTTACTGATGTCACTACTGGTATTTGCCGGAGCATCCCAGTTTATCGGCATTGCTATGATCGGCGGGGGAGCGGCCTGGGGCATCATTATCTTTACCACTCTGCTGGTGAACCTGCGCCATCTGCTAATGGGCGCATCCCTGGCAAAATATCTGCTGCCTCTGTCCAAAACCTGGCAGTCTGTCCTGTCTTTCATCCTGACGGATGAATCCTACGCCTTAGTTCAGGACCGGATCGCCAAAGCCGGCTACAGCCCCTGGTATCAATTGGGGGTCAGCTCAGTTCTGTATGCGGCATGGGCTGTAGCCACAGTCGCGGGGGTTTTGGCCGGACAGTATATTCCCGATCCTCTTGCCTGGGGATTGGATTTCGCCATGCCGGCTACCTTTTTAGGCATGCTGGTGCCCCGGCTGGCTGACCGCAACAGTCTGATCGTTTTTCTGGCGGCGGCAGCGGCAGCGGTGGCTGGGGTGTTGTATCTGCCCGGCAAATGGTATATTATTCTGACCTGCCTGGTTGCCGGTGTCACCGGTGGGCTGCTGACAGGAGGGGAACAGGATGCGGACTGAGATGATGGCGCTTATTCTGGGTATGGCAGCCGTAACCTATCTCACCCGGATCGGCAGTCTGGCGCTCTTGCGGTTCACCGGTCTGCCTTCCTGGTTTGAACGCTGGTTTCGTTATATGCCGGTGGGCGTTCTGACGGCCTTAATTATTCCCTCTATTTTGCTGCCTCAGGGCCAGCTGGACATAACCCTGCACAATGATTATCTGATCGCCGGCATTGTTGCCTCCCTGGTAGCCTATAAACACTGCGGCGCGGCAGCGACCATGGCGGCAGGAATGGCTGTTATGCTCGCTTTGCGCTTTTAGAGGACCGGCACCGTTAAAAACCGTTCTGTCACAGGGGTTGCCCTGATGGCGGAACGGTTTTTTGCGCCCCGTTAGTCTGCCAATAATGAGTGGGATGCTTGGTCTGCCTTTACAGCCGCCAAGTCACCCCAAACCCCATCCCGCCAGTTTCAGCCTCTATCTTTGCATCTTCCAACCGTAGCCCCTTCACCGTCAACTTACGGTAATCCAGATTGAAGTCCATATCCCGTGTCACCCTGTACGAAATTCCTACACCCCAACTCGCAACATCCTTTCCAACCCCCAGCGAAGCATACCCCGTCAACTTAGACGCCAGCGGCATAGAGCCGATCACCCCAAACTGGGCTGTCGTTTTCGTCCTCGTGCTCATCGTCTCACTCAGATATACATCATCCTGCGAATCAAACGGATCACGATAGGTAAACGCAGAAGGAAACCAAGCCTTAGCACTCACACTACCGGCAAACAAGGAATAATACTGGTTCCACCGATACAGCAAACTCACCTCATCCGTCTTCAGCCGCATCCGCCCCGTAAATGACTCATAGACCGGATTAATCATCTCGCCATCTGCTGTTTCTGAAAAAAATAAATCCTGCGACTTCGCATTCAACCCCCGATACTGCAGAGCCCACCGTCCGCCCAACCCCAGCGTAGCTCCAAAATCCAGCCCCGAGCGAGCGCCATACGTATTATGAGTTCCCCCCGCATGATCCGACTCATTCTCCACCGTCCGCAGCGACACATCCAAAGCCAGACTCCCCGGCGAATAATCCGTCAGCGGCGCCGCCCAGACCGTACAGGCGAGAAACCCCCATATCATGCATAAAACAATGACTGATCTCATAGTTCCTCCTAATCAATCACGAGTTTTCACAGCAACTATCTATAAAAAAATAGTAGAGTTTACCGACAAACCAGAATAAATCCAATTGACAAAAATGGAAAAATGAACTACTTTAAAAGTAAATAATGTAATAATATCCAGTTTTACATATACAGTATACCGGAACTTTTGTCAACCGAGAAGACGTAATTTTCAATTTCACAAGGAGACCGCCATCATGCGAACCTCGCTCTTGTCAATCGGCCTACGCATCAGCCTTTTTCTGTTTTTATTCCTATTCCTGACTATCCAGCTAGCCTGGGCCCAGACCTCCAACCTCAACGACCAGCAAGAACGCCTCCAGCGGGACCGGCAGGAAGCGGCAGAGCGCAAACAGCGCGAACAGCGAACCGACGTCTTTCTGCAGGAAAAAACCGTTCAAGAACAAGACACCAGTCTGCCCACAGAACCCATCATGCTTTTCATCCACACCATTCGGCTGGAAGGCGGCTCTGCCGAAAAATTCCCCTGGATCTCAGACTTTTTCGCTCCGTACCAAAACCGCTCCATGGGCAAACAAGGGATCCAGCTCATTGTCAAACGCCTGACCAACGCCCTCATTGACCGGGGGTACATCACCACCCGCGTCACTATTCCGGCCCAGGACCTTTCCGACGGCACCCTGCGCCTGACCCTCATCCCCGGCACCATCGGCAGCATCCGCTTCGCCGACCCGTCCTACGCAGGCAACTGGCATACTGCCTTTCCCACCGGTCCCGGCCGGATCCTAAACCTGCGGGACCTGGAACAAGGACTCGAACAAATGAAACGGGTCCCCAGCCAAGAAATCGACATGCAACTGGTCCCCGGCCAACAACCGGGCCAGAGCGATATCCTCCTATTCGCCAAAGAAACCAAACCCTGGAACCTTCTTTATACCCTGGACGACTCCGGCAGCCCCGCCACCGGCAAACTCCAATCCTCCGCCACCTTCAGCTACAACAACCTCTGGCGCCTCAACGACCTCTTTCATATAGCTGTCAACCACGATGCCGAAGACGACGGAGCCCGGCGCGGCACCAAAGGAAGCAGTCTCCAATACTCCGTACCCTACGGCAACTCCACCGTCAGCCTCTCCCTCAGCGAAAACCGCTATCATCAAACCGTAGCCGGCACCACCGAAACCTTTGTCTCCTCCGGCAAAAGCGAAAACCTGGAACTCAAACTCTCCCAGCTTTTAACCCGCGACCAAACCAGCAAGACCCACCTGGAACTGCGCACCATACGCTCACGGAGCCGAAACTATATCGACGATCAGGAAATCCAAGTCCAACGCAAAAAAACCTCCGCCCTGGAATGGGGCATCAGCCACAGCGACACCGGCGGCCCCGTCTCCTTCGACCTGAAAATCGCCAACAAACGAGGCGTTCCCTGGTTTGGCGCCCAAGAACCGCTCGCATCCACCGCCTCTGACGACCCCAATCCCCGCTACAGCCTCTGGACCATTCACAGCCAAATCGCCGCCCCCATCCAGATCCACGAGCACCGCAGCCGCTACAGCCTCACCTTCTACGGGCAAACCACCAGCGACTACCTCTACGGCTCCGAACACATCTCCATAGGCAACCGCTACACCGTTCGCGGCTTTGACGGCGAACAAACCCTGGCCGCCGAATGCGGCTGGTACATCCAAAACGAACTCGCCATCCCCCTCAAAGCCGGCCCCGAGCTCTACCTCGGCCTCGACTACGGACAAGTCCAGGGCCCGGCCAGCCAATACCTGGCCGGAACCACCCTGGCCGGCAGTGTAGTCGGCCTGCGCGGCCCAGCCTGGGGAGCCCAA
>NZ_AFGF01000018.1 GCF_000219125.1 Acetonema longum DSM 6540 | reverse complement strand
AGCGTCCGATCAGGTCGTCGATCCTGGACGATTGACTAAATACAGAGCCCGGTGGTCCGGCCAATTCTCTGCCAACCCGCAGTGTAGCGTCAGACGGCTTCTGACGGCGTTTAGCCGTATCTTCCTGGGGAACCGTACCCGGTTCGATCCGCTCCAGACAAGGCAGACCAGCGTCTTCCCGGGCTTCTTCCTCTGCCTCATGCAGCTTCTTCCTGCGGCGGTCTTTGCTCAGATGTTCATCCACATAGCGTTCATCAATGTACGCGCTGACTGCTCCCAGCAGTTTTTCCGAAAGGGTGAACGCCCCTTTGTCAAATACAACCAGATAGACGGTCAGGTCACTCTTTTGCAAAAACTCGCGAATGGCCGCCGTAGCGACAGCCAGCGCCTGGTCCTTTGGGTATCCGTAGATCCCGCCGGATATCAAGGGAAAGGCCACAGACTCACATTTATTTTGCTGCGCCAGAGTCAGAGAGTTCAAATAGCATGACCGCAGGAGCTCCTCTTCACCTTGTTTGCCATCTTTATATACAGGCCCGGCCGTATGGATGATATGCCTGGCGGGCAGGTGAAATCCGTCTGTGATCACGGCCTGGCCGGTCTGAATCGGCCTTAACGCATCGCAAGCTGCCTGCAGATCCGTTTGGCCGGCAGCCTTAAAGATGGCGCCGCAGACCCCTCCGCCCATCTGGAGCGCGGTATTGGCAGCGTTGACAATGGCGTCGACCTTCATTTTGGTGATGTCGTTGCGGACTATTTCGAAAGGCATGGCGTCACGCTCCCCCTAGTAACCTCTTTTTTCAGACGCAAAACCGGTCTGTCCCCGAAACAAAAACATATTACCTCACTTTAATATAAAATTCTCAGCGTAATCCTTCCTCATGCTGAAATTCTTCTTAATCGGGAGAATTTATAAAGTGCAAATCCCCAACTGAACACAGTTTTCGTCCCTTCTCCAATTCCGCCGGGGTATTGATGTTCAGGAAAATATCCCTTCCCGGTGCCACTGTCCGGATTTCCGCCTCATCGATGTAGCGGACAGAAACTTCGGGGAAAAAGGCCGCAATCCGTCGCTGGCCCCGCGTCAGGCAGAACCCGATGGCCTCAAGGCAGCGCCGGGAGTAGATGGCGTGAAGCGGCTCCGGCCTGGCGGAATCCTGACGCGGGACCACCACATCATAGTCCTGAGCCAAACCAGCCATATGCCGGATCAATTTCTCGCTGATAAACGGCATATCGCAGCCGCAGACAAAAATGCCGGGCGCAGTGGTGTGACGCAGGGCGGCATGAATCCCTGCCAGAGGCCCCATGTCGGTGAAAATGTCGGATACCATGGTCATCCCGAGATAACGATAGACATCCGGCGTATTGGTTACCAGCAGCAGTTGAGCGGAAAATAGCCCGCTGACTTTGCCCGCCACAATCTCGATAATCCTGGCGCCGCCCATTATGGCCAAGGACTTATTCCAACCCATCCGGCTGCTTTTGCCGCCGGCCAGGATTACCGGGACGATTCCTGCCAATGGCTTCATAGCCGTCGAATCTTTCGGATTCATCTTGTTATTCACATCCGATCCATTATCCGTACTACTATCATAACTGATTGATCCGATGGCTGTCCAGCGCGCCGCCCGGGAAGAAAAACGTGAGAAAAAGAGTACGGCAAGGCTTTTTCATGCGTAAAGAAAACCATCTGTATATAACAAAAGCTTCTGTTATATACAGATGGTTGTTTTTTGGCGGAGTGGCAGGGATTTGAACCCTGGCGGGCCTTGCGACCCCTAACGATTTAGCAAACCGTCCTCTTCAGCCGCTTGAGTACCACTCCAAAATAGGCATATATGTTTTTCCGTCAGAAACTGTAAGCCATTTTCTGTTCTATGGAATCATTTCTCTAACGCCGCGATTACGGCGTTCCTCTCTCCAGTTCTGTTTCCCGTTGAGAGGCTCCCCTACACACTGGGTTTCTTCCTCGTGAAGTTTACCGCTTGCACCAGGCCGTCGCCAGCCTGTCTGATTTCTGTGGCACTTTATGGCTACTTTCCACTCAGGGAGTGGATTTGGCCGTTGTCAGGAGCGCCGCTGCCCTCCTGCCCTATCTTGCGATAGGCACGATCATTACAACCATCCCAGGTTGTGGAAGCATGGACTTTCCTCAGCAAACCGTTCGATCTGCCGCGATTCCTCGTACTCTGACAAGAATTCATGCCTATATCCATTTATAACGGAGCAGATATTTATTTTATCATAATTATGTTAACTTGTAAACACTATTCCGATAAACTTTTACCGGATTGACAATAAAAGCTTTTGCCATCCCGCCATTCTAAAAAATATGCTGCAAATTTTAGCAAATACGCAGAAATTCCTTTAAAAAATCCCGATCTTTTCCACTATAATACAACGCAATAGTAGTTTTGTCGACAAAGAAATGACTGACAGGTCTTGTTCTTTTTTCTTTTCGGCATTTTCCTCTGTCCAATTTTGACTAATTTATATAGATAAAAACCATATAATCCATATAGCGGTTACGTTTACATGTATTTCTCTTCTGGGTAAGATAATAGTGAATCCACACCTGCAAGTGCAGGTTGAAGAGGTGTAATTAATGAAAACGAAACTTGCGAGCTGTTTGCTGATAGCCATATTAGTAATCCTGGCGTTATCCCCTTGCGTGGCCGGTGAGCATTTTATGCTGCCTCCTGATGCTAATCCCATACTTCAGGTAGAAAAGCCGACCCCGGTTCCTCAGCCTCGCGGCCGCCACCTTACGGTGGTCGCTACCGCTTATACTCCCTTTGAACCCGGTATGACCAGCGGTACCGGTTTGGCCTATGATGGCCGACCGGCCATTCCGTTTAAAACATTGGCGGTAGATCCCAAGGTGATACCGTTGGGTTCCCGGGTCTTTATCCCCCAATACGGCTGGTTTCTGGCCCATGATACAGGCAGCGCCATCAAAGGACCCCGCATTGATCTCTGCCTGGAAACCGATCATGAGATGGTGCATTTTGGCGTACGTAAAATGGAGATCTACGTGGTGCCGCCGGACACTCCTTATCGCATGGCCTGGTAAAACGGGGCCGTTGAAAAAGACCGATCTACGGCGTTGCTCTTACCTTGTATCTGGACCTTTTTGAACGGCCCCGGATCCGAGGCCTAAAGATAGGTTTGCAATAAATTCTTAAACTAATAACCCCTGCTTATAGTAAGCAGGGGTTTAATGTTATAGATCCTAAATGCAATATATGGTGCCGCAGGACAGAATCGAACTGTCGACACGAGGATTTTCAGTCCTCTGCTCTACCGACTGAGCTACCGCGGCATTCACCTTTTATATTCAGAATATAGAATGGCGACCCCGAAGGGATTTGAACCCTCGATCTCCGCCGTGACAGGGCGGCATGTTAGACCACTACACCACGGGGCCGCAAGAAAAGAGGAATTTATGGTGGGCGATGACAGGATCGAACTGCCGACATCCTGCTTGTAAGGCAGGCGCTCTCCCGGCTGAGCTAATCGCCCAAGTGGTGACCCGTAAGGGAATCGAACCCTTGATACCGCCGTGAAAGGGCGGTGTCTTAACCGCTTGACCAACGGGCCAAAAATGGTGACCCACCCGCGACTCGAACGCGGGACACCCTGATTAAAAGTCAGGTGCTCTACCGACTGAGCTAGTGGGTCATGTCTCACATTTAAAGAGTATACAGCAAAAAAATATCCTTGTCAACGATTTATTTATGGGAATTTTAGTTTTTTCGACAGTAACTCCTATTAAAATGCGTCCTGCATGATAATGGTCTGCTCCCGTCCGGGGCCAACCGAAACAATACCAAGTTCGATACCGCTAGCCTGGCTTAAGAGCTCTACATAGCGCCGGGCATTCAGAGGCAGATCTGCATATTTGCGAATGCCGCTGATTGGTTCTTTCCAGCCGGGCAGTTCCTCGTAGATAGGCTGAACTTCCGCCATGATTTTCAGGCTGGCCGGATATTCCTGCAGGGTTTTCCCTTGATATTTGTATCCGGTGCAGACTTTTAACCGCTCCAACCCGTCCAGGATATCCAGGCGGGTCACAGCCAGAGCGTTTATGCCGCTGACCATACCGGCATAACGGACTACCGCCGCATCCAGCCAGCCGCAGCGGCGGGGCCGGCCGGTAACCGTGCCGTATTCATGGGCCCGGTCACGGATGGTATTGCCGATTTCATCGTTCAGCTCGGTGGGGAAGGGTCCTTCTCCAACCCGGGTGGAGTATGCTTTGGCCACACCTATGATTCGGGATATCTTCGTCGGGCCAACGCCGCTACCGGTGCACATTCCGCCGGCAGTCGGGTTTGAGGAAGTAACATATGGATAGGTTCCATGATCAATATCCAGCAGCGAGGCCTGAGCCCCTTCAAACAGTACCTTCTGCCGGGCGTCAATGGCCTGATTCAGAATCAAAGACGTGTCGGTGACATACGGCCGAAGTTCCTCGGCATAGGCCAGATATTCTTTTTTGACGCTCTCATAGTCGAAGCCGTCTACTCCGTATACAGCCTTCAGCAAATGATTTTTCGCCTTCAGATTGCGTTCCAGTTTTTCTGAGAATTCGGCTTCATCCAAAAGATCGACCATACGGATTCCAGAGCGGGAATATTTATCCATATAGCAGGGGCCAATGCCCCGTTTGGTGGTACCGATTTTATGGTCGCCCCGGTACTCTTCTTCCACCACATCTAACAGCCGGTGGTAAGGCATAATGATATGAGCGCGATTGGACACTTTCAGGCCGGAAGTATCGATGCCTTTGGCCTGCATGCCCTTTATCTCTTTGAGTATGGCTTCCGGGTCAATCACGACTCCATTGCCGACCACGCAAGTTTTTCCTTTATACAGAATACCCGACGGCAAAAGTTGCAGTTTGAACTCTTGTCCCCCGGCCACCACGGTATGCCCGGCATTATTGCCCCCCTGGGATCTGGCGACAACATCCGCTTTTTCTGCCAAATAATCGACGATTTTTCCTTTTCCTTCGTCGCCCCACTGGGTACCGATTACTATTACTGCTGGCATTTGCTTCATCCTCCCATAAGTTTGTTGTAAAGCTCATCTGCCATCTCGAATCCGAGACCATTCAAAAAGGCGGTCTCCCAGAAATCTGTTGCAAAACTCACCTGCCGCCTCGAACCTGAGACCGTTCAAAAGGGTTCAGATGCTAGGTAAGAGCAACGCCTGCGTTGCCGTACTGTGAAGAATTCAGGTGATTTCCCGGCTTGGGAGAGACCATCTGCTATAGCCAAT